>JAUWPO010000115.1 GCA_030611505.1 Chloroflexota bacterium | reverse complement strand
GTATGAACCCCCACACGGCACCAGCCAGGAATCCAGCCAGCATCATGACCGGAATGAGTATCCATGGGGAAGTTTCCGGCGGCAGAAGGGGGATCAGCACAACCGCGCTGGCTCCGAAAGCCCCCATGTATAATTGACCTTCTGCTCCGATATTCCACAGGCGCATGCTGAAAGCTCCCGTCCATGCCAGACCAACCAGGATCAAGGGGGTTGCCTTGACCAGCGTATCCGAGAAGACGCCCAGGCTGCCGAAGGAGGCGCGTGCAATATGGGCATAGGATCGTAAGGGATCCCCACCTGCCAGGGCAAGCACGATGCCGCCTATGGTGAGGGCAACGATAACCGCTCCTAACGAGACCGCGAACGGGTACCAGCGCGGCGGTTCAGTCAAACGCGGTTCGATCTGGATCCTGAAAGGCAGACCTTTACGTCTTTTGGATGGGGGAGAGTATGTATTATCAGACATATTCTGCCGAGCCTTGTTCTTCAATCTGTGTTAAGGGAGTGCCGGTCATCATCAAGCCGATCTTTTCCATTTCATCATCTTGTGTTTCGCCCATGATCCGACCTTCGTAGATGACCATAATTCGATTACTTAATGATCGCAGTTCTTCAAGCTCTTCCGAGATCAGCAGGATCGCAGTCCCGGTCTCACATTGGGCTAAAAGCAGACGATGGATGCCTTCGATTGCGCCCACATCCAAACCGCGTGTCGGTTGCACGGCAATCATAACTGCTGGTTCGCCAGAAATTTCACGTGCCAGGATTACGCGCTGCAGATTACCGCCTGATAGCAGTCGCACAGGTGTTTCCACAGTCGGCGCTGCAATATCATAAGATTCCTTCAGTTCCTGCGCGAACTGTTTGGCGACGCCCATATCGATAGTCCAGCCGCCTGACACCGGCGGTTTGCGGTATTTTTTCATGATCACGTTATCGGTCACGCTTAAGTTGGGGGAACTGCCAACATGAGTGCGATCTTCGGGCACATAAGCCAGGCCGCGCTGGATGCTGAAACGAGCGGTCCGGTTGCTGATCACTTCACCGTCCATCAGGACATCACCCTGGCTGGCTTTACGCAGACCGGCAATAACCTGAGCCAACTCGCGCTGCCCATTTCCAGCCACTCCGGCTAATCCGAGAATCTCACCGGAGTGTACCTGGAGCGATACGCCTTGCAAGGCTGGTAATCCTTTGTCATTCAGTGCGTGTACATCTCGGATTTCGAGCACCACTTTCCCGGGTTTCTGGGGATTTTTCTCAAGCCGGAAGACAACTTCCCTGCCCACCATCTGGTGAGCCAGTTCCTGGCGGGTGATATCTTTCATCTCCAATCCTGCAGCGGTTACCTTACCTTTACGCAGCACGGTAACCCGGTCTGAAATTGCGGTTACCTCGTGTAATTTGTGACTGATGAAAACAACGGATTTGCCTTCTGCCACCATCGATCGCAAGGTCTTAAAAAACTCCTCAATTTCTTTCGGAGCTAGAACTGCAGTAGGTTCATCAAGGATAAGAATATCTGCTCCCCGGTATAACATTTTAAGCAGTTCGACACGCTGCTGTTCGCCTACAGAGAGCTGCCAGATTTTTGAACGCGGATCAACTTTCAATCCAAAACGCTCGCCAAGTTCGGCAACAACCCGATCGTAATCATTCAAATGGAGGTTAAAACGGGGTTCATCCAAACCTAACAATATGTTCTCGGTCACTGTTTGGGAAGGCACAAGCATAAAATGCTGGTGAACCATACCGATACCTGCTTCGATCGCATCTCGAGGGGATGAAAATCTCGCTGACTTACCTTTGACCAGCATGGTTCCCGCATCTTGTTGATACAATCCAGCGAGCACGTTCATCAAGGTGCTTTTTCCAGCCCCATTTTCTCCTAACAAAGTGTGAATCTCTCCCTGTCTCAGGTCGAAATCTACATTGTCATTTGCCAGCACCCCGGGGAAGCGTTTAATGATCCCACGCATATCAACAACGAGCTGAGGGAGATTGGACGTTTCTGAATTATTTTGAAGAGTCACTTTTGTTGCTTAACTCGAAATTAAAAATAAAGGGGATAATTAAGGGAAAGGGTCGGGACAAGCTCCTATCCCGACCCTTTTTTAGATTGGATTATTCTGGAAGTTCGGCCGTGATGCCGTTGGCCCACCAGAACATGCAGTACTCACATTCCAGACCCGGTGCGCCGGGCGGGAATTGGTCCAGGTCAGCCTGTTCCATCTTTTCGCCAGCCGGCACAATTACTGTGTCTTTATTGTCCAGAATCTCGCCAGCGAAAACATCGAAGCGGTCAAATTCACCCTTTAGCATTTGATCCAGGGTCGCGCGTACCTGGTCTATTACCTCGGGTGGTAGATCCTTCATGCCAGGGGTCAGTTCCTGACCTTCCATGAAGCCAAACAATCCCATACCGCCCGAATCGGCGTCGAAGTAGTCCCAGCCGGGCTCGTAAGTCCCATCGATGACTCCATTGGTGATCCTCTCGTAAACCGGTCCCCATACCCAGTATGGTGCGGTCAAGCAGGCGTCAACTTTGCAGGAGCCGAACCAGTCGTAGGTGACGCCCCATTTACCCTTTTCCTGGGCTACATCAGCGACTGCTGGTGTGTCCGCACCGGTGAACACTACCTGTGCACCGGCATCAAATAATGAGGCTGCAGCCTCTTTTTCGATGATCGGATCGTGCCAGGTGTTGATCCAGCGTACATCCATGGTGCATTCCGGGCAGGTTTCCTTCATACCCAGAGCGATTGCGTTACCCAGGCGTAATTCCTCAGGAATGGGGAAGGTAGCCATGTAACCCAGCTTGGGGTTGCCATCCATTTTGGCGCGTGCCCCCGCCAGCATTCCGCCCAGGTATTTCATATCCTCCATAGCTCCGAACAGGTTGCCGAAGTTCTCCATGTTGGATTTATAGCCACTGGTGTGGATATAAGTGGTGTCAGGAAATTCACCGGCTACGACCTCCATGGGATCCATGTAACCAAAGGAAGTCCCAAAGATCAAGTCAAAGCCTTTGCGGGACAGGCTCCGGAAAACCTGCTCCGAATCGGCACCCTCGGGTACGTTTTCAATGTAGGCGACATGCACATCAGGTACGTTATCCTCGACATAAATTAAGCCCTCAAAGTGGGCTTGTGACCAGCCGCCATCGTCGTGAGGACCAATCAGCACCATAGCGACGTTAAACTTGCCCTCTTCGATTGCAGGGATTTGTAATCCGCCAACTTCTTCCGCTGGCTCTTTTACCACCGGTCCTTCTACCGCTGGTTCTTCTGCGGCTGTTTCTTCTACCGGCGCTTCTGTTGGTGCAGCGGGTTGGCAGGCTGCCAAAACCATGGCTGCGATGGCTAACAAAGTGAATAAAAACCACAAGGTCTTGCTTTGCATTTTACTCCTCCAAATTTACTAAAGATTGTGTGTTTGAGAATCTTTGAATCGGGTCAATCTAAACGGTTTAGGATCGATATAACCTCCTTTCATAATTTGTCTTTACTAGCATACATGTCTGAGAGGTACTTGTCTATGGAAGTTTTTCCTGAACAACCCAGTAAGATGACACTTTTTCTACCTGCATTAATCTTCGATACGTAACGATTCAATCAGGAACGATCCATGTCCCGGTTTCACCCTTCAGAGCACGCCCGATATTTTTGGGATCGGTTATGAGAGCTCGCTTACCACCTGCCTCTAAAAACCACAGGATCGCTTGGATTTTGGGAGCCATGGATCCTTTTGCGAAATGGGTCCCTTCTGCCAGATACCCTTGTGCTTCGGATAATGTCATTCGATCGATCCATTCTTGATTGGGTTTACCAAAGTTTAGAGCAACTTTCTCGACGGCGGTAGATATCAACAGCAAGTCTGCATTAATTTTACTCGCGAGCAGGCTGCAGGCATAATCTTTGTCTATTACTGCGGCAGTGCCCACATATTCTCCGTCCCCATTGTCGATTACTGGAATGCCTCCACCTCCAACGGTAATTACAACCCCGCCGTTGTCTATCAAGGTTTTTACGGATTCAAGTTCGACGACTTCCTTAGGTAAAGGTGATGGCACGACACGACGCCAGCCTCTCCCAGCGTCTTCAACTACATTCCAGCCCAGATCGGCGGTACGTTTCTCCGCTTCGGTCTCGTCCATGAACCCACCAATAGGTTTTGTGGGATTCTTAAATGCTGGGTCCTCTTTATCAACCAGCACCTGGGTAATGACAGTTGCAACCGGTTTCCGGATCCCACGTCGATGAAGCTCGTTTTGTAAGTTTTGCTGCAAAGCATATCCAATTGCGCCCTGGGTGTCCGCTCCGCAGACTTCCAATGGAATTTCATGCATTCCTTCCACCTTATGCGCAATTTCCGACCGGCGCAGGATAAAACCAACTTGTGGACCGTTTCCATGCCCTATTGCTACATCCCAGCCGGTCTCGATCATATCTGCGATGTGTCGAGTGGTCTCCTTGGCTGCCTGGTACTGGTCTTCCACAGTCTGGTGACTTTTATCCTTAATCAGGGAATTACCACCGATAGCCACAACTGCTATTTTGCGTTCGCTCATTCTATCCTCCAATTCTAACGCATTGTCAGTGCCATTACGGCTTTCTGAACGTGTAAGCGGTTTTCTGCTTCATCATAAACCACTGAGTTGGGTCCATCCATGACCCCATCAGTGACTTCGATGTTGCGGTCAGCGGGCAGGGGATGCATGTAGATGGCATCCGGTTTGGCAAGTCTCATCTTGCGCTCGTCCGTGATCCAGTTTTTATACTGGTCCTGGATGCGTTTTCCTTCTTCGGCATCCTGAGTTGTCAGCAGCGGTCCCCACGATTTGGCGTACACGATATCCGCATCCTTAAAAGCCTCTTCCATATCGTCGACTACTTCAAACCCTGCGTTGTATTTACGCGCTTGTTCCTGCGCTTGATCCATAATCTCGGGCATAAGCTTGAATTCAGGAGGGTGAGCCAGGACTACATCCAATCCAAATCGGGGCATCTGCAGGATGAGCGACTGCGGTACCGAGACCGGTTTCAAGTAAGATGAAGCATATGCCCACGATACGACCATTTTCTTGGCGCGCAGATCACGCCCTTTCTTTTCAATAATCGTCATCAAGTCAGCCAGAATTTGAAAGGGGTGGTAAATCTCGCACTGCATATTGAGCACCGGCACTCGCGATGCTCCAGCAACAAGATTTAGATAACGGTTGCCGATGCCCCAGTCAACATGTCGAATGGCGATACCGTCGAAATAACGACCGAAAATCTCGCCCATTTCTTTTTCAGTATCACCGTGAGATATTTGTGTCGTACGGCTCTCAATAAAAGCGGCATGACCACCCAATTGAGCCATCCCGGATTCAAAAGATCCACGCGTGCGGGTGCTGGAAAAGAAGAACAGCATCGCCAAGACTTTGTCCCGCAGATATGGATGCAGCTCGCCCAAAGCGCGTTTCCGTTTGAGATCAAACGCGACCTCCAGGACGGTTTCAACTTCTTCCTTGCTGAAGTCAAGGTCCCCGATTAAATCTCTATTTCTCAGATCAGTTTGCATGTGTTAGTCTCCTAGTCCTTACTCCGTCGCTCCCAAAATCAATGCCAGCAGCGCCATGCGCATAACCACGCCGTTGAAGGCTTCCTGCCAGTAGCGCGACCAGTGGGTGATATCGACGTCCGCTGGTATTTCATCCATCCGTGGCAGAGAGTGCAGCAAAATTGCGTCCGACTTGGCTTTGGTGGTTAGCAGCTCGCGCGTGATTTTATAATTAGGTGGCGTTAGATCAGCATCGCCTTCCCGTTCATCACGTGACTTTGTGTAATCGGGTTGCACCACAGGTTCAACCAGAATGACATCCGCCTTGCCGATCGCCTGTTCCACGTGTTCTGCTTCGCTGAAATCCAGGCTATACTGCTGGAGTTCGGTCTTGAATTCTGGAGTCAGCGACATTTCGGGTGGCGAGACAAAGGTTATTGGACAATCGAACTGGGTCAATGCGTATCCTAGAGAATGCATGGTGCGCATGCGCATATCTCCAACTGCCAGCCAGTTCAGCCCATCGATACGTCCTTTTTCCTGAAGCACTGTGTACAGGTCGGTCAGGATTTGGGTGGGGTGTTCACCCCAGCCATCCCCTCCATTTATTACCGGTATAGAAGCCCACTTGGCTGCTTCTTGTGGTGCACCCTGTTGGAAATGGCGCATAACGATTACGTCACCATAGAATTCCAGCATTTTTACGGTGTCTTTGATCGACTCCTGATAAAAGTCGCCCGCTCGAGTCATTTTTGCGTCTGCAAAGCCGGTCACATGCCCGCCCAGACGGTGCATAGCGGCTTCGTGTGCCAGACGCGTGCGAGTGCTGGGTTGGTAAAACGCGGTAACCAGGGTCTTTTCCGCCAGCATATCGCTATTACGACGGTTTCTCGCAATGGGTTCGAGTTCTTTCGCAATCTCAAAGATCCGAAAGAACTCATTGCGCTCAAATTCCTTGAGCGAAAGAATATCTCGTCCTAAAAAACTACGCATCTCTAAATTCTCCTTTTATTAAATTGATTGAATTAAGTAAATATGGTACTTGATAAATAAACTTGACACTAACCTTTTCATCCTACCTGCCGTACAACGTGAAAGTCAAAGTATCCGGGCAAGAAATAGCTGTAAGAATGGTCGACAATCTCACCTGATGTCGTATACAAATCTGCATAAAAACATAATAAGGGATCCCCTCTTTGGATTCCCAGTGATCGCGCAACCTCTTCCGATGCCGTAACTGCATTAATATCAGTGCGTGAGACGTGCAAACTTGGCGTTCCTCGAAGCAGTAATATGTCCAGGATGGAGCCTGTAAAACCATCCTCAAGGTCTTCGGGTGTGAGGACATCCAAGGGGAGCACATCGATTAAGAAAGCCGCCGGTCTGTCCTCGGCAATAATTACACGCCTTACATCAAGTACACTCTCACCGGGTTCAAGACCCAAGGTTAGTCTTTCGTCATCCTGAGGGGGACGGCGTATGGCTCTCCATTTCCCCAACCTCACCTGCAGCCCTAAACGATTTGCCACAGTTTGTATGCTTTCCAGTACTTCCAAACCGCTTTGCAGCTTCTGTGTCGGACGAGTGACATAAGTCCCTGATCCCTGCTTGCGGCGGATCATGCCCTGGATTTCGAAAGTGCGCATCGCTTCCCGCAGGGTCGCCCGCGAGACACCCATTTCTTTTGCAAGTATTGGTTCGGAAGGCAGCCTGTCGCCAGTCTCTTTTGTAGAGATTAGTATCTCTAGATTTTCATGCAGAATTCGAGATTTTTGATGATTTGACATATTCATACGCTAACTAACAAATATTAATTTTCTCATTTTATTTGTTAGTTTTCATTATCCTTCTATGACGGGTATAAATTCAAACTTGGTTACGTCCACCAATCCCAGGTCGGATATTCGTAATTCGGGAATGACAACTAATGCCAGCAAGCTCAACTGCATATTTGGGTTGTTCATTTGGCAACCACAGGCTCGGAAGCCGTCTAGAACGGTTTTGGCTTTTTTTGCGACCACATCAGCTCGTTCATTTGACATCAGCCCGGCGATGGGCAGTTCTACCTGACCGATAACTTCTCCTTGACGGACTACAATTTGTCCCCCCTGGATACGTGCCAGCTCGTTTGCGGCTGTCGCCATGTCATCTTCATTTGTACCGACAACGATCATATG
>JAUWPO010000131.1 GCA_030611505.1 Chloroflexota bacterium | reverse complement strand
CCCCTTCGTGGCTCGTGAGCGTGAACTTGAAAGACTGCACGCCTCTTTAGCCAGAGCTGTAGACGGTGAAGGTCACGTTGTTTTCGTCACCGGTGGACCGGGTCGGGGAAAGACATCCCTGTTGGAGGAATTCACCTTCCAAGCCTGGGAGCAATACACGGGTCTGCTGGCTGCCAGCGGCAACTGCAACGCCTATTCGGGGATAGGCGATCCTTATATGCCCTTCCGGGAGATAATGGGCGCGCTCAGCGGGGATGTGGAAGCTCGTTGGAGAGCCGGCGCCATCAACCGCGAACACGCAGGACGCCTGTGGGATTGTTTGCCCGTGACCATACAAGCACTGATCAACAACGGACCTGACCTGCTAGACGTTTTACTGCCAGGGAAAGCGCTTCTCTCCCGCGCTAAGTTGGCAGTCCCGGAAAGCGCGAGTTTGCTTCAACAGTTAGATGAATTAGTCGAACAGCAAAATAAACGTTCTGAGGGGCTGGAACAAAGACGTTTGTTCCAGCAGTTCGCGAACGTACTGCATGAAATCGCAGAAACATGCCCATTGGTATTGGTCTTAGACGACATGCAGTGGGCAGACACAGCTTCTATCAGCCTGCTGTTCCACTTGGGCAGACAGTTGCAGGGCAGCTCTATCTTGATCGCCTGTGCTTATCGCCCGGAGGAAGTGGCTTTAGGACGGGATGGCGAACGTCATCCATTGGAAAAAGTGCTGGGTGAATTCAAACGCCAATTCGGTGACGTCTGGACAAACCTGGGACAAACAGAAGAAACACAGGGACAGGAGTTTGTCGATGCATATCTGGACACCCAGCCCAACAGGCTGGGGGAAGACTTCCGGGAGGCTCTCCTCCAACATACAGGAGGTCACCCGCTGTTCACGATTGAACTGCTGCGTGCAATGCAAGAACGCGGCGACCTGGTTCAAGAGCGAGATGCCTGGATTGATAAGCCTTCCCTGAATTGGAATATGCTGCCGGCGCGCATTGAGGGAGTGATCGAGGAGCGGATTGGCGCCTTGGACGATGAACTGCTCGAAATTCTGAATGTCGCTTGCGTAGAAGGTGAAGATTTTAACGCCCAAATTATCGCCAGAGTGCAAAACACCAGCGAGATAACGGTTTTAAGCCGCCTTTCAAAAGAGCTGGAGCGCCGCCACCGGCTGGTGCAAGAAATCGGCGAGGTGCGCGCCGGTGGAACCCTGTTGTCTCGATTCAAATTCTCGCATACCCTGATCCACAGATACCTTTACAACCAACTCGGCACCGGTGAACGAAGACTCATACACGCCGAAATTGGCAGCATATTAGAAGACCTGTACGCAGGACAAAGCGAGGACATCGCTGTTCAACTGACGCACCATTTCCAGGAGGCAGGAACACCAGAACGGGCGCTTCCCTATATGATTCAAGCCGGGGACAAAGCTCGCTCATTGTATGCCAACGCTGAAGCTGAAATGTACTATAAACGGGCTGCGGCAATTCAGCAGAAGCGAGGTTGGGATGAAGAAGCAGCCAGGACATTGCTAAAGTTGGGTCTGGTCTATACAGCCGCGTATGAATCCGAGAAAGCTCAAGAGTCATACCACCAGGCTTTTACTCTTTGGGATTCCCTGAGAGAATCGACCGATTTGCCTGATCTCCAGGCTCCAACTGCAGTATTGCGGTTTGCCCTGGAAGAACCTCGGACCCTTGACCCGGGGTTGGCTGAAGACGACGTCTCCGCATTGTTAGTCGCTCAACTCTTCGAAGGTCTGGTGAGAATTGGTCGGGACTATAACATACTTCCGGCTGTGGCCGCGCGTTGGGAGGTGAACGAAGAAGGTACTAAGTACTTCTTCCATATAAAAGAAGATGTCCACTGGAACGATGGCACACAATTGACAGCAGCCGATTTCGAATACGCCTGGAAGCGAAACCTTGACTTGACAGAGGAGTCGCCGGCTACCAGTTTGCTCTACGCGATTAAGAACGCCCAAGCCTTCAAAGAAGGAGAGCTCAATGATCCCAGTCAAGTAGGGGTACACGCCCTCAATGACTTTACCCTGGAAGTGTGTCTGGAGGACCCAACGCCTTACTTCCCTTATCTTTTGGCTCATACAGCTTTATACCCATTGCCCAGGTGGGCTTTGGAACGCTATGGCTCGGAATGGGCGCAGTATCAAAATCTGGTAACCAATGGTCCTTACGAGCTTGCGGAGTGGAAGCCTGGTGAAAGGCTGACCCTAGCTAAGAACCCACTCTATCATGAAGAATTCAGCGGCAATGTCCAGAAAGTGGAATGCTTGATTTTTGAATCATTCAACAAGCAGGCATTGGAGGTATACGACGCCGATAATTTAGACGCAGTAAGCCTATTGAATGCAGACCCGGGTGCGCTGGCTCAGGCAATGAACGCTCATCCTGATGAATTTGTCACAATTCCACGCCCCTCTATTCTTTACCTGAGCTTCCGCACTGACATTCCACCGTTTGATGATGTGCGCTTACGACGTGCGTTCGTCCACGCTGTGGATCGGGATGAGCTGGAAGCAAAAGCCTACAAGGGTTCGCACATGGCGGCTACCGGCGGGTTTGTGCCTCCAGGAATGGTCGGGCATTCAGCGGGAATCGGGTTGGTCTACGACCCGGACCTGGCTCGTCGCTTGTTAAGTGAAGCCGGTTACCCCAACGGAAAAGGATTCCCTGAGATTACCTGGCTGCATCCCACAGCATCTAAAGATGAACGCATAATTCCATTCTTGCGCTCGTCCTGGCGGGAAAATTTAGGATTGGAACTCGAATCTCAAAGCCCGGAGTGGGGAGAATTTTACCAGCGATTAACTTCTGATCCAGCGCATTTGACCATACTCGGGTGGGGCGCAGATTATCCTGACCCAGACAACATGCTGCGCGCTACATTCCACAGTGAAGAAGGTTTAAACATACCACGCTGGCACAACTCGCGCTTCGATACTCTCGTCGAGACTGCAAAGCGGATCACAGATCAGGGCAATCGGATGGAGCTTTATCGTGAAGCAGATCGAATCCTGGTTGCGGAAGAAGTTGTGATCATGCCTCTTGGCTACGCGAACGGATGGATGCTGGTAAAGCCCAGGGTTTCTCTACCCCGTACTCTCTCCGTCCAAATGTCTTTCAACAGATTCATTGTAGACAGGGATCGTCAATAACTAAACTGTCCGATCAAAACGATTTGATTGATAAAAAGGAGGTTGAATTGGAATAATAAAATCGAATTATAGGAGTACAAGTTAATGAATCAGACTGGGTGCTTAGCAAAATAAATCAAAAAGATTTTAGAATGGTTTGGTACAGCTAAGTGTCTGCCAACGAATCAGAACAAGAAAAGGAGATAATACGAGATGGGACAAAATAGAGTGCGAGCCTGGGTATTTGGCCGTGTCAAATCAATTGATATGCTGAGGGAACGCTATAAAGAAAATCAAATAAATGAGTTGGGTGACGACCGGTTTGTGATTGTTCGGGCCGATATTGTGGACCACAGTGAATACAACGTAATCACACCTGTTGATGCAGAGGACGATGCTGGGCTGGAAGAGGCCGAAAGTGTGATCACGGAACAACTTGGTGTGCAAATTGTTTCGATTGTGAAGGTTGTGGAAGATGGTCACATTCCCTGGCCTCCACATGCCGCGCACGGCTTCATAACCGAACGGGAGGTAGAGGCTCTCCCGATAGAACAGATACCCATTAAAGCCGGTCGACAGCATGCCAGTCCCGGGACAAATAAATGGGGATGAGCACACATGTCATCTGACAGCCAGTGAGAGTCGGTCCGGGTTGCTGCCAAGATGCTGCGCAGCACCTGGTTGGGAGTAGAAGCAGCAAAGGTCGAGTCTCCGATTTCAGGAGACTCGACTTTTGTTGTTAGCGATGGCGAGGCGGTGGGGATCGGATTACGAGCTCCTGTTTGCGCTCGCCAGATCGCCGCCAAAGTTGAACATCTGCAGGACGGATTGGATGACAACATCCAGGGAGGGCAGATCTTTTTGCTTGATCTCTTTCTGGGCTCCCTTCTTGACAGCAGCGATTAACCTGGCGTTTTCCGCTTCTTGCAGAAATCTTTTCATCTTATCCTTGGCGTATACTTCTAAATGCATTCCAGTGTACATTTTGATCTCCTTTGCCCGCATCCTGCTGGGCTTCTGACTTTTCAGGTAGCTTTTTTGTCTCGTTCTGAGCCACCTTATTGAATTACCCATATCTTAGCGAGCGACCGTTCAGAATATGCTCAAAGATCGTTAAGAATCCGTATATTAAGAGTAAATTGGAGCAATTTACTAAATTAATGTGGATTGCTTTGATTACATCTGTATTTTGAGGAGATCGAAACACTCCGATCGCGAATAACCGGAACCAGAGCTAATGAATTATCTGGATGAAGTGATCGTAATAGCGGTGCATCGGGTGACCGCTCTACCCGACGCTATGGATAATATTGTGGAACACCTGGCTGGGAGTGAAAGTAGCAAGGTCGAGTCCCCGATTTCAGGAGACTCGACTTTTGCTATTAGAAATGGCGAGGCGGTTGGGATCGGATTACGAGCTCTTATTTGCGCTCGCCAGATCGTCGCCAAAGTTGAAAATCTGCAGGACAGATTGGATGACAAACCCCAGGGAGGGTGCATCTTTTTGCTTGATCTCTTTCTGGGCTCCTTTCTTGACAGCCGCGATCAACCTTTCGTTTTCAGCCTCTTGCAGAAATCTCTCCATCTTATCCTTGGCGTATACTTCTAAATTCATTCCGCTGTACATTTTGATCTCCTTTACCCGCATCCTGCTGGGTTTCTGAATTTTTGGGCAGCTTTATTGTCTCGTACTGAGCTACCTTATTGAATTGCCCATATCTTAGCAAGCGACCGTTCAGAAAAGGCTCAGAAAGCGTTAAAACCCTGTATATTATGGGGGTTTTTCTCCGATTAATTAAAAACAGCATGGATTTCTATGTTTGCACCCACTTTTTGTGGACGGAAACATAAAACTCCGGCCCCAAATAACCGGGATCGGAGTTTATGAATTATATGGATGCTGCCTGACTCATCATTATTCGCCCCCTAACCTGTAAACACCTGCAAATTTCACCCCGCTGGTTCTAGAATTAGCGTGTCGGAATTGCCCGATTCGGCTTCCCCTCGCTCCCAATTCGATGGGTGATATTCGAAATTGCGCCAGGGATCGATGAAGTGATCGTAATAACGGTGCATCGGATGACCGCTCTGCCCGACGCTGTGGACCATCAACGAGTTGCTCAAATCGCCAAGATCGATGACCTGCCGCAGGGCTGGGATGCAGCCGACTTCGTAGGGATCGTTAGCACTCCAGCAGGTTTTCTGGATAACCGACTCGCTCCCGTTTGTGGCATAAGGTCCGCGGTTGAAAATGTCCTCGATAACGCCGATGCCTGACTGTCCCAATGTTGCATTCCGGAAAGTTATGGTGTGCAGATCGCCCCAACGCCACTCGTTCAAATCATCACCCAACGACTCAATACCATCCAGATATGCCTCTTCAAAAGCCTTCTTAAGAATATCATCCCTGCCTTCAACGTGACCCGGCGTAGTGATGTCATCCCACCACACATTGTCCGGCTCCTGCAGCAAGAAATACACCGTGTCGGAAGTTATGTGATCGCCATTCGGATAGAGGTCGGGCGGAAGCTGGTCGTGAAATGTCCCTGCCAGCAGATGAACCCAAAAGATATTGAAAAGCGCCGCGTCAGAGCTGTCCATAACCATCTGGGCATCCCACTGGAGCAGCCGGTCACGTGCATCAGATACAAGAGAATCCTCAAAAGAGAGGTTTTCCAGGTAAGGAATAATTTCCAGCGCCGAAAGGCTCTTATTATCAGTTTGAATGGCAGACATGTCCTCGATGGATAAACCGTCCGGGTCGTCCTGGATCATATCCGTGATGCGCTGCGCTCGTTGGCCGCGGTCCTGGCTGACGTTAATCAAATAAGGATAATCCCCAGCCCGGGTCTGTGGGTTGTTGGACGTGGCAATAAAACCCTGGGCAGGATTGAAGACTCTGGGCAGTTCTTCATAAGGAATGAAGCCGGTCCACTGGTAATCATCATTCCAGCCCGGCACCGGCAGTGAGCCATCACCGCCAGCGCGAATGGGCACCTTGCCAGGCATGATGTAGCCGATATTACCGTCCACGTCAGCATACAGCCAGTTTTGTTTACCAGCATCGAATTGCTGCAGCGCTTCCAGGAATCCATCCCAGTTCTGCGCTCCGTTGACCTTAAGTACTGCCTCGAGCGTTTGAACCGGTTCAAGCGCTGTCCAGGCGTAGGATAGCGCAAATAATTCTGGAGCCTCATCATCGTGAGAGAACAACGTTTGATCGACCATAGAATCAGTGGCTATAATGCCATTGCGGGTGCTGCGTACGAAGAACACCACCGGTTCATCAAGCCCGTTGACTTTGATCTCCTCGCGGCGGATATCCATATCCACCCACTCGTCGTTCACCTGATACTGGTTTGGATCATCCGGATTAAGCCGTTCAATGAACACATCCTCGGCGTCAAAAGCGGCGTTGGTTAACCCCCAGGCAATGCGGTCGTTGTGACCGATCACGATGCCAGGTAAACCGGGCAGTGAGAAGCCGCGCAGGTTATATATACAATCCTCATTTTTTTCAACACAGTGCATACCGATCTCGTACCACAAGGCTGGCATATTGACGCCCATATGCGGATCATTAGCCAGCAGCGGCGTACCAGTGGTGGTGTTTTCACCGGAGATAGCAAAGCTGTTGGATCCAGCGGTTGATAAGAAGCCCATGTCCGCCAGTAGTGGAGGCGCAACCTCAGCAACTGATAATACCCTCCTCAGATCGAGCAGATACTGAAAACCGTCTGCTCCGATTTCGGCAACTAAGCTTTCTTCAACATTTTCAAGATAATCAAGTTCCTCAGATGGAATGATGACCGGGCGATCATCGCGATAAAGAGGGTGCAGGTCAGCGTACATATCCCATCCCACTGATGCAAGCATGTCGATATTCTTCAACTCCGTTCGCAGTTGGTCCGACTG
>JAUWPO010000165.1 GCA_030611505.1 Chloroflexota bacterium | reverse complement strand
GGTATATGAAATGCCATTAACGGCATGCACGACGCCGTCTTGAGTATAAAAATCTGTTCGTAAATTTTGGATATCGAGTATTACATTTCTTTCCAAACTTAGTTCCTGTGGATAATGGGATAAGCTTAAAATGTGTCCAATAAAAGTGCGGGCTTAATAATCAATTTCATCCATTAAGAGCATCAGCGTAACCCATATCATATCGCAACTTGACGCGTCTGGCAATAGAAAACAGCTCTCTCCTTCGCTAAAAAACCTTCACCTGAAGAGACGGAGGTGAAGCCAATTATTAAGCGAGATTGAATGCTCTCGTCACAGTCGTTTTCGCGCACGACACCTAACTATATTTACTTTTAACCTAATCAAAAGGTTCAAAATTAAACATTAATGTATATAAAGGTTTTTTTGGATGTGCTAGTGTAGGGGGAAATATTCATGACCGTGACTAACGCTGTTCAGGGACAAATAATGCCAGGTCCTTCTACTCATCATCCCCAAAGCGCATGCGCAAATAGGATTGATAACGTTCGGGGTAAACGCGACCATCCTTCACCGCTGCAAGCACCGCGCATCCCGGCTCATGGACGTGTGTACAGTCACTGAAGGAGCATTCTTCCACCAGCGGTCGCATTTCGGGGAAATATCCGTCCAACTCCTCAGGTTCAATATCATACAATGCGAGCGCTTTTAACCCGGGCGTGTCGGCAACATAACCGCCCTCTTCCAAGGCGAACATCTGGCGCACCACGGTGGTGTGCTTACCTTTGCTCGTGGCGCTGCTGACTTGACGCACCGATAATCCCAATCCCGGCTGGATAACGTTCAGCAAACTGGACTTCCCCGCTCCGGACGGACCGGTGAACAGGGAGAGTTTTCCAATCACCTTTTCCTTCAAACTCTGTACTCCAAACCCGGTGCTTGCAGAGGTATACACAACGGTATAACCCAGCGATGTGTAACGTCCAAAAAGACCTCTAGCACCCTCCAGGGATACCAGATCAGTCTTGTTCGCCACAACCAACGCCGGCACTCCCTGCTTTTCTGAAATCACCAGAAACCGGTCCAGCATCCCTAAACGCGGCGCCGGTTCGGCACAAGCAAACACCAAAACGGCTTGATCGAGGTTCGCAATCAAGATTTGCTGGTACTCCCCTTGTGGAGTTGGAGCCAGGCGTGTGAATAAACTGTGGCGAGGTTTGATTTCCTCTATCATGCCGCTGCCATCATCAAGCTTAGAGAGGATGACCATATCCCCCACCGCCGCCACATCGCCCGTACGCCGTCCCTTTTTAAGTTTGCCTCGCAATTCACAGATTAACTGCCCACTCTCTGTTGCAACCGCATAGAAACCGGACTGCGAACGTGTGATAATTCCTTCCATTCTCCCCACTTACGGTCCCGGTGTCCCTGAAACTTCTGGCATTGGTGTACCTTCAATCTCCTGGTCTGAAGTGATGGTTACATTGTACTCCGATTCCCACGGATAAAGCCTTTGAGGTTGACCACTGAAATACAACTCTACAATTCGCCGGAAAACGGGGGCGGCGTAGACCGAACCTTCTCCTGCATTTTCCAGAACCACCGCAATGGCAATGTCGGGTTTATCCTCACGTCCCGCAAAGGTATACCCGGCAAACCAGGCGTGTGGTTCCCCATAATTCGTCTGGGCGGTGCCGGTCTTTCCAGCCACAGGAATATCCAGACCGGTAAAACTATGCCAGGCAGTACCTTGTGGGCTTTCACCTTTGACAACACCCACCATTGCATCCTGGATCACTTGCAGGTTTTCTGCATTCACGGGAAGTTTTCCCAAGACCCGCGGTTCAAACTTATATTCGGGCTCCCGGTCAGGCGGGGAAACTTCTTCAATTACCTGGGGTTGATACAATGTGCCACCGTTCCCAACAGCCGCCATGAAATTCGCCACCTGCAGAGGTGTGACCAGCAGGTCACCTTGACCGATCACTGTGTTGGTAGCATCTATTGGATTATTTGGATCATTGACCTGCCCAGCAGCCTCATCCAATCCTTCGATCCCGGTAGCGCTCCCAAGCCCGAAACCACGCGCCATATTTGAGACAGCTTTCGTCTTCCCCTGGTTGTATAAATCCAGTCCAATATGCCAGAAGAATGGATTACACGAGCGGATCAATCCCTGTGGTAAAGTCAATAACCCGCTTGGTATTGTGCGACCGTCTTCCTGGTAATACTCATACGTCCAATCGTTCAATCTGACACCCTGCAGTTCATCGAAAAAGTATCCGCATTGATAAGTGGTATCGGGTGTGTATGAATCGCTCTCAAGCGCCGCCGCCATCGTTATTATTTTAAATACTGAACCGAGTGGATACTGTCCCTGTGTCCCTCTGTTCAACAGCGGTTTATTTGGGTTATTAATAATCTCCGCCAGCATCGTACTGCTATTTAAATTGATCGGTTCAAACGCGTTTGGGTCAAAGCTCGGCGACGAAACCATCGCTAACACGCGTCCGGTATCCCGTTCTAAAACCACAACCGCCCCCTTTAACGTACCTACAGCCTGCTGCACGGAGGCTTGGAATTCTTTTTCTAAGGTTGTATAAATCGCTTGCGAAGGTTGGGTTGGCGCTTCTGCCAAGCGGGTGAGCGGGTTACCTTGAGCGTCCAAAACGTAAAGTGCTCCACCACGGCCTCCCGCAAGATATGATTCGCCCCATTTCTCTAATCCGCTGCGACCAACCCGTTCATCCTGGCGATATCCCTCCCGTTTATATTGCTCCACTTCTTCGGGCTGGATGGCGCTGACGAAGCCCAGCACATGCGGTGCAATACCGCCATCAAAATAATAACGCGATTTGTAAGGTCGCATTTCCAAACCGCTCATTCCGGAAAGTTTATCGAAATCGACCGCGCGACCGGCAGGCACTTCTCCAAGCGGCAGATACCAACCAGCGCCCGGTGGAAAATCGGCGTACATAGATTTTACCGTCTGCTCTTCTAAACCGGTCAATTCATACAATAGTGTAAATAAGGTCTCTTCTTGGGTCGGATCGATCTGATCGGGTATCAAACCCAATGCAGTGGCGTCGGTCTGCGCCACCAGCGCAAAACCATGACGGTCATAGATGTTAGCCCGCGAGGGAGTATATCCGTCACGATCCATTGACAGGTAATTGCCGCCTTCTAATTCCGGCAGCACTAAGGCGTCATCCCACTGCACACGCCACTGATCCTTTTCCAGGCTCAGGTTCATCACCGTATTACGAGAGATATCACCCACCAGCAAACTGTGCAGCGTTACCCTGTAACCGACCTGGGCGCCATCCGCATCGACCAGTGTTGAAAGGAGTTCATAATCCACTCCGTTCAAAGCGGCTTCGGCGGCAACACTCTGGTAGTGTTTAACAAGCTCCTCCTCCCGGAGCGCATCACGGCTTAGCGATGTCAGCAATGCGTACATCGCACTATAATCTTCCTCTTTCCAGGCCTCCAAATAAGTCATCGCTGAATCTGTGACTTCCTGGTTATCAGCAGAGCGAATTTGGGTTGACTCTGGCGGGGATAATGCTCCTGCAGGGGAATTGTTCGATGATTGGGAACACCCTATCAAAGCGATCAATGGGAGCAGAACTATCAAATTACGGAACCTGATAATACTGAATTTCATACAAAACAACCCGCAGAAATACTCTCCCTGAATGATGGAACTCTATAGCAAGTCAACATGATCCTTACGTATGTCATTTTTCAAAAAACTGTAACTCCCCAAGTACCTGGCGAAATATTGGACAGGAATAATTAAGGGACATTTGACAAGCAGCCGCGATATCCGTTGGAGGATTCATATCAAATGTCGATATTAAACGGCTCAAATGGCATAAAGGAAGCCCCATAACATTGGCATAACATCCCTGCAAGTTCTGTACCGGGGAAAATTCGGCGTTTTGGATCGCATACCCGCCTGCTTTGTCAAAGGGATCGCCCGAAGATATATAAACCATGATTTCCTCGTCGCTGTAATTGCGCATGGGCACTTCGGTCACACCCAACTCATCCAACATCGAGTCATCTTGCCCCCATACAACTGCCAGCGCTGAATACACCTTATGCGTACGCCCACGCAACTGGCTCAGCATCGATTGGGCCTCTTTTTCGTCGGTTGGCTTTCCAAGAATATCATACCGGGAAGCGGATCCTGGCGTGGGAAAATTCCCGGGATTTGCTATATTTTCCCCTTCAACAACATTTATCTCAGCCGCGACCGCTGTGTCTGCCGCAATGATCAACGTATCTGGAGGTTGAGGTCGCTCTAGCGAACGATTCGCCGCCCGTGCTTTATCTCTTGCCAAACGAAGCACATAATCCTGCGGTCGTTCAGCGGGTATCACTCGCTCGTCTACCTGAACCGGTAAGACTGAGAACTCCCACCCGCTGAGAGAAAGCAGGTGTCTTCTGCGAGGTGAATTGGAGGCCAAAACCAGCATCATCTGCGGATTCTAACATAAACAGATTGATGGACATACTTTAGCCTGTTATGATGTACCCATGTAATGAATATATTTTGGAGGCACATATGAGGGCTTTAATGGGTTGGGCTGCGGTTTCACTGCTGCTCAACAAGTGATTTTCTTACAAATTCTCATTCTGAAAGTTATGCTACAATCTCGATATGCAGTCCCACTATTTAAATAGATACCTCAAGAACAACCACATAACAATCTCTTGCCTACTGCTGATCCTTGCACTTCTACTACCGGTATCGGTTAATGGGCAAGATGGGGGAAATGCATTCATAACGACACCTGTGATGGTCGTTTACCCATACTTTGAGACCTATCTCACTGTTTACGACT
>JAUWPO010000121.1 GCA_030611505.1 Chloroflexota bacterium | reverse complement strand
TGGTGAGGTACAACCCGGCGAGGTGGTCGTGGTGCGCTACGAAGGGCCTCGCGGTGGTCCCGGGATGCAGGAAATGCTGTCGCCTACTTCTGCCATCATGGGCATGGGAATGGGGGAGCAGGTGGCGTTGATCACCGATGGGCGCTTCTCGGGCGGCACGCGCGGCGCTTGCATTGGACATGTCAGTCCAGAAGCTGCCGCCCGTGGACCGATCGCAGCCTTGCATGATGGCGACATTATCGAGATAAACCTGGATGCTCGCAGTCTTAACGTGAGACTGAGTGAAAACGAAATCCAGGAACGCCTAACAGCTCTTCCACCCTTTGAATCTCGCACAGAAAGTCCCTGGCTGAAGCGCTACTCGCGTATGGTGACAAGCGCAAGCCAGGGTGCAGTTCTGAATTAGGTACAAAATCTTTACTTTCGAATTATTGTTATGGAGAAGATCATGCAAAAATCAGGTGCAGAAATATTGTGGGAATGTCTGGTGCGTGAAGGTGTTGACACCGTCTTCGGACTGCCAGGCGGTTCGGTCATGCCCATATACGATGTCATGTTGAACTACCCTGTCCGCCACGTTTTAGTGAAGCATGAGCAGGGTGCAGCTCACATGGCAGATGGATACGCACGCGCATCCGGGAAGGTGGGTGTAGCCATGGCGACATCCGGACCGGGAGCTACGAACCTGGTCACCGGTATCGCAACCGCTATGTTGGACTCGTCGCCCATCGTTTGCATAACAGGACAGGTACCGGCACACCTGGTCGGCGGGGATGCTTTCCAAGAGGTGGATATGACCGGTATTACTCTGCCCATAACGAAGCACAACTTCCTTGTTACCCGTGCGGATGAGATCGCTCAAGTAGTGCGCGAGGCGTTCTACATCGCCCGCAGCGGCAGACCCGGTCCGGTCCTAATCGACTTCTGCAAAAACGCCCAGGTGGAAATGACCGAATTTGAATACCCTGATGAAATTGCTCTTCCTGGTTACAAACCCCCGATGCGAGCTCCACGAGAAGACCTGCAGCGTGCTGTCGAGCTGATCGAAGAGGCCGAGCGTCCAGTGATCCTGGCTGGACACGGTGTCCTGATGTCCGATGCGTTGGAAGAACTTAAGATATTCGCGGTCAAGACGCAGACGCCGGTTGCGATGACGCTGCTGGGGTTGGGTGCTATGCCGGCCTCAGACTCTCTCAGCCTTAATATGATGGGTATGCATGGTGAGGCTCCATGCAATCTCGCGATACAGAATGCCGACCTGTTACTGGCGTTCGGGATGCGTTTTGATGACCGTGTTACCGGCAACCTGCGCAAATACGCGCCGACTGCCCACAAGATCCATATTGAAATCGACCCCTCCGAGGTACACAAGAACGTGCATGTGGATGCTGCTTTGTCGGGTGATCTAAAAACTGTTCTCACCGACCTGATTCCAATGTTGGATGAGTACGACCACGATGAATGGTTGGCACAGATTGGTGAATGGCGTCGTGAAAGCGAGGACCGAGACATCTTATTTTGGCCTGAAGATGGACAGCTTTACACAGCGAAGGTGATCCACGACCTTTGGGAGGCAACTGGAGGTGATTCGATCCTGGCTACTGGGGTTGGACAGCACCAGATGTGGGCTGCCCAATATTACAAGTTCGAACAGCCACACCGTTTGATAACTTCTGGTGGTGCTGGGACGATGGGCTTTGGATTGCCGTCCGCAATTGGAGCCTGGTTTGCGCATCCTGATCGCGAAATCTGGTTGATTGACGGTGACGGCAGCTTTCAGATGACTCAGGCTGAATTAGCCACGGCTGCGAATGAAGGTGCTAATGTAAAGATCGCCTTAATGAACAATAACTTCTTAGGGATGGTTCGTCAATGGCAGGAATTCTTCTTTGACAGCCGTTACGCTGGGACGCCCCTGAACAACCCTGATTTTGTAAAGATCGCTGAAGCCCACAATATTCCTGCTCGCTTGGTCACACAGCCTGCGGAGGTGGTTCCAGCTATCGAATACGCTCGCCAAATCACGGGACCGGTCCTGCTGGAATTCCGTGTGGAGAAAGAAGATGCTGTTTACCCAATGGTTGCGACTGGCGCAGCTTTGGATGAAATGATTCGACGCCCCGATCGCCGTTCGAAAGCGGTGGGTGTTTGACCAGAAAGGAGGTAATTATGCCACGTACCCTTATCGCTCTTGTTGAAGACAAACCCGGCGTGCTTAATAGAGTTACGTCATTATTCCGGCGCCGAAATTTCAATATCGCTTCCCTGAATGTTGGCAGAACTGAGAAACCGGATGTTTCTCGAATGACCATGTTGTTGGACAGTAATGACGCCGACGCCCGCTTGGTGGAAGCTAATCTTTATAAACTGGTAAACGTTATCGATGTCCAGGATGTGACCAACCAGCCATCCGTGAGGCGCGATCTGGCGTTGATCAAGGTCAAGGCTTCTCCAGAGCAGCGCGCAGAAGTAGTCAATTTGACATCGATCTTTCGTGCCAATGTTGTGGATGTGGCTCCCGAATCGGTTATCGTGGAAATCACGGGCACAGAGGATAAAGTTGAGAGTCTGGTCGAACTGCTTCGCCCGCTGGGAATTATGGAGATGGTTCGCACGGGACAGGTAGCTATGGTGCGCGGCAACGGTTCGGGCATCCGTTACACACCCGGGGCGAATGGGAATGGTCACGAAGAAAATAAAAAACCAATCAAATCTTGAGGACTAGAGGAAAATTATGGCGAAAATTTATTACGATGCAGACGCCGACCCGCAATTGATGCGCGCTAAAAAGGTTGCCGTGGTTGGTTTTGGATCCCAGGGACACGCCCATGCATTAAACTTGCGTGACAGCGGTATCGATGTCCGGGTGAGTGAGCGACCAGGCAGCAAGTCCTGGCAGAAAGCTGAGGCTCAAGGATTAATCGTCAGTACTACAGGCGAAGCAGCCAACTGGGCTGACACAATCATGCTCCTGGTACCGGATACCATGCAGCCGAAGGTATATTCGGAAGATATCGCCCCCAATCTAGAAGCGGGGAAGACATTGATGTTCGCTCATGGATTTAACATTCGTTTCAACACTATAGTACCCCCTGCGGATATTGATGTCAGCATGATAGCGCCCAAAGCTCCCGGTCACCGGGTTCGTGAGCTTTATGAGGAAGGAGGCGGCACACCAGCACTGCTCGCAGTCCATCAGGATTTCTCGGGAAAAGCGAAGGAAAACGCGCTTTCATATGCCTTTGCTATCGGAGTTACCCGGGCTGGTGTGCTGGAGACCACATTTTCAGAAGAAACAGAAACGGATTTGTTCGGTGAGCAGGCTGTCTTGTGCGGGGGCGTTACTGCCCTGGTCAAAGCGTCCTTTGAGACCCTGGTTGAGGCCGGATATCAACCGGAAGTCGCATATTTTGAATGCATGCACGAGCTCAAGCTGATCGTCGATTTGATGTATCGCGGCGGCATGAATTACATGCGCTACTCGGTCTCAGATACAGCAGAACACGGTGATTACACCGGAGGACCAAAGATTATCACTGAAGAGACACGCTATGTAATGTCTCAAATGTTGAAAGATATCCAAGACGGTTCGTATGCCCGCGAATGGATCGAGGAGAACCGCAAAGGCAGACCCTGGTTCAACGCACAGCGCCAGAGAGAACAAGAGCATCCTATTGAAAAGGTAGGCGCCGAACTGCGCGAGATGATGCCGTTTATCGATCCCGTGACAATCCGACCGGGAGATTAAAAGGTAAAGGAGATAGGGAATCCAATGATGCAGGATATTAATGTGAATCCCAATTACGTACGCATATTTGATACCACGTTACGGGATGGGGAGCAGTCACCCGGAGCCACACTGACGTCCGCCGAGAAGCTTGAGATTGCACGCGGTCTCATGAGGCTGGGAGTGGATGTGATCGAAGCCGGTTTCCCTGCCGCTTCACCTGATGACCTGGAGGGGGTGCGGCGGATAGCTATCGAGGTGGGAAACCCACTCCCAGGTGGTGAGGAACTCTTCCGCACTGTGCCGGTTATCTGTGGTCTCGCGCGGGCATCAAAAGCTGATATTGATAAAGCCTGGGAAGCAATCCAGCACGCCGCTCACCCATGCATCCACACATTTTTAGCGACCTCACCCATTCACATGCGCTACAAACTGCGCATGGAACCTGAGGAAGTGGTCGACCGGATACGAGAAATGGTGGCTTACGCTCGATCTTTATGCGAAGATGTGGAGTTCTCACCCGAAGACGCCGGTCGTAGTGAGCCGGAGTTTTTGTACTTGGTTTTGGGAGAAGCAATCAAGGCTGGAGCGAGCACGATCAATATCCCGGATACTGTTGGCTACACGATGCCGGATGAGTTCGGTGGATTGATCAAAGGAATTGTCGCCAACACCCCGGGTGTTGAACAAGCTGTGGTCTCAGTTCACTGCCACGACGATCTTGGACTTGCGACTGCCAATGCTCTTGCGGGTATTCAAGCCGGTGCCCGCCAGGTGGAAGTCACTGTCAATGGTATCGGAGAGCGGGCCGGGAATACGTCCCTGGAAGAAGTTGTGATGGCGCTTAATACACGGCGTGCAATCTTTGGATTTGACACAGGTATTGATACAACTCAAATCGTACGTATCAGCCGGATGGTGTCAAACTATACTGGGATTCTAGTCCAGCCCAACAAGGCAATTGTCGGGGCGAACGCTTTTGCCCATGAGGCTGGAATTCACCAGGATGGGATGCTTAAGGAACAGACGACCTATGAAATTATGAAACCGGAGACAGTCGGGTTGAGCCGCTCTCGTCTGGTATTGGGCAAGCACTCTGGCAGGCACGCGCTCAGAGCGCACCTGGAGGAGATGGGTTACGAATTGTCCAAAGAAGACCTCAATCTGGCTTTCGAGCGCTATAAAAATCTGGCTGACAAGAAGAAGGTCGTTACCGATGCCGATCTGGAAGCACTGATAGAAGACCAGATTTACCAGTCACATGAAGTCTACCAACTGGAAGGCTTACAGGTTGCTTGTGGGACGATGGGCATGCCCACCGCAACTGTAAGATTGCGCTCACCGGATGGTGAAATAACGGTGCAGGCTTCAGTGGGCACGGGTCCGGTGCACGCTGCTTATGAAGCTATAGATGCAGTTGTGGGCGTGCCAAATACTCTGGTGGAGTTCAACGTCCATGCAGTCACGGAAGGTATCGATGCTCTTGGGGAGGTTACGGTGCGCCTGATGAACGGTCAAGGCACGATACCTCATCGCAAATCTCCCCAAACCGAGATCATGCATGCCCGAACTTTTGGCGGTTATGGAGCCGACACCGATATCATAGTTGCCAGCGCCAAAGCATACTTGGCGGCGCTGAATAAGATGCTTGTGGCATTGGGGCGCCACCAGCCTGCTGAGACAACGCTCATCAGCTCACCAGCCGATTGAGTTTATAAAGGAGATATTATGAACCAGATGATCGAGAGACCAAATGAAAGCCGCTTTATCGGTCAGCTAGACCCTTTCGTTGAGGTAAGTGTTCTGCCATCCGGATGGGATTTATCCGACCTGCCAACTGGGAGGCATTATTACTCGGACTGGCAGGATGTGCGACCTGTAAATACCGCTTTAATAAGCAGCAGCGGAGAGGAAGTGTGCCAACCGATAATTTTGCTCGATCACTATTTTGATGAGCGCATTTATCCCGCTTATTGGTATTGGAGCGCATTTTGACGCGCAGGGTTACGAACGCACGCCCGCGAACCCTCTTCGATAAGATCTGGGAACAGCACCTTGTCGCTCAGGAAGCTGATTCGCCCGCTATTCTGTATATTGACCTGCACCTCCTGCACGAGGTCACTTCCCCACAGGCGTTCGCAGGATTACGGGAGAAAGGTTTGTATGTCCGGAGACCCGGTCGAACGCTGGCTACAATGGATCATTCCACTCCAACGGAGAGTCTTGATTTTCCAGTAGAGGATGAGCAGGCACACCATCAGCTTCGCCAGCTGCAGATCAACTGCATGGAGTTTGGGATTCGCCTTTTGGACCTGCATGACCCGAACAGGGGGATTGTGCATGTCGTAGGACCTGAAATGGGGCTGACCCAGCCGGGTATGACCATTGTGTGTGGAGATAGTCACACCTCAACACACGGCGCATTTGGCGCACTGGCATTCGGTATTGGAACCAGTGAGGTTGAACAGGTGCTTGCCACCCAGTGTCTGCCGCAAACCCGTCCCAGGACCTTGCGGGTCGTTTTTGAGGGGCATCTGCCTAAGGGAGTGACGTCCAAGGACATGATCCTGGCTCTTATCACTCATATCGGGACCGGAGGCGCTACAGGTCATGTATTCGAGTACGCTGGTTCGGCTGTGCAGGCGTTAGGAATGGAAGCGCGTATGACCTTATGCAACATGTCCATCGAATCTGGAGCTCGAGCGGGTATGATCGCCCCGGATGAAACGACTTTTGAATATCTGGCTGGACGTCCTTTCGCACCGCAGAAAAATGCCTGGGATGAGGCTCTCATAGAGTGGCAAAACCTGCCCTCAGATGAGGGAGCGGTTTATGATCGTTCGCTCACACTGGATGTATCCAATCTAGAGCCGATGATCACCTACGGCACAAATCCGGGGATGGGAATTCCCATCACTGAGACTGTACCAGATCCCGAGCTTGTGCAGGATGCGCGGCAAAGGGATTCTCTAGAGAAAGCTCTGATGTATATGGAGATCCAGCCTGGGCGTCCCTTAATTGACCTTCCGGTGGATGTCATATTTATTGGAAGTTGCACGAACTCCCGCATATCCGATCTGCGGCAAGCAGCCGAAGTGCTGCGCGGGCGAAAAGTAGCCCTGGGAGTTAAACTGCTGGTCGTTCCGGGTTCCGAAGTGGTACGTCGCGAGGCAGAAGCCGAAGGACTGCATAATGTGTTTACAGATGCAGGTGGGGAGTGGCGCTATTCGGGCTGCAGCATGTGCATCGCCATGAACGGCGATCAGCTTCAACCTGGAGAATTAGCCATCAGCACCAGCAACCGCAATTTTGAAGGGCGCCAGGGTCCAGGGGGGCGCACAATTCTTGCCAGCCCGCTCACCGCCGCGGCAAGCGCAATTAATGGACGTCTCACCGATCCAAGGACGATGATATAAAATGCCGCCTTTCACAAACATCACTTCACACATGATCCCAATGCCACGCCCCAATGTGGACACCGATCAGATTATTCCTGCTGTTTATCTAAAGGTGACTGGCAAGGATGGTTTGGCGGACGGGTTGTTTTTCGGGTGGCGTTACAAGGCGGATGGCACGCCTGATCCCGAATTTTCTTTCAATCGTTCAGAATTTCAGGACGCCCAAATACTGCTCGCAGGAGATAACTTTGGCTGCGGCTCATCACGTGAACATGCGCCCTGGGCGTTGGAGGGGTGGGGCATTAGGGTTGTCATCAGCACTTCATTTGCCGATATCTTCCGCAACAATGCCATGAAGAACGGACTGCTGCCGGTGATCGTCCCTCCTGATGTGCA
>JAUWPO010000170.1 GCA_030611505.1 Chloroflexota bacterium | reverse complement strand
GGATGCTTGCATGTTTGCTCGTTGGTATGGGCTGTCCCAAAAGCAGAGCAGTCCCCTAAAAACTTCATAGGGCCGGTTTCCACAACACAAACACCTACGTAGGGCAGGTTTCCATACCTGCCGATGATGAAAGGTATGCGTAAAGATTCGGCGGATAAGGATATCCGCCCTACTAATCCCTGGCACTACTTTTTTGTGCCACCTTTCGAGCTTCGCACCTTCACCTTCTTTGGAACCGGGCGCGGTACATCCCAGGGCGCCGTCAGCCCAGTGATATGCTCCCCTGGTTTTACGTCAATGATAATTTTTCCCCTGGCGGTGCGACCCTGAACCGGCGCATCATCCAGGCGAATAGCCTTCGGCAGCAGCCTGCTCAAATGCAGGCTCGCTTTGTGGGTGCCCTTCCCAACGCACATGCCAACGACTCTCGCCTCTCCCGGGAGCTTCCATGCCACCACACCCTGCCCGTAGCGCCCCTGTTTGGGGAACTGTTTTGGAACGACCCGTTTGGCATGCCCGTCGGATGCTATCAGGAACACCTCTCCAGCTTGAGGGAGCAGGTCCATTCCGATAACCTCATCTCCATCCTGCAGCTTCAGTCCCATCACACCTGCCGCCACCAGCCCCATCGGTCGCACAGCCGCCTCGCTGAAGCGGATTGCCATTCCATGTGCGCTCCCCAATAGTATTTCGTCCCCTCCGCTGCTGAGTCGTAAGGCGATCAACTTGTCACCTTCATTGACTTTTACCAGCGTGAAAGTGTCGGCAGACGCACCTGGCAGTTCACTCAAGGCTGATTTCTTCACCATCCCTAGTTCGGTAATTGTCAGCATGTACCAATTACCAAGACTGGCTGCCCGGGTATCTGCACCTTTATAGAAGGGTAAGGCAAACAAAGCCGCCAGTTTGTCGTCCTCCTTGAGCGCCGATACTTTTGTCAGGGCTGTGCCATCCCTGGTAGCATCAGATTCTGGGATGGCGTGCATCGGAATAGCGGCTGCTTTGCCCTTTTCGGTAACCAGGTATAGCGTATTGCGTGTGTTCGCCCTGATGATCCAGCCAGGAGCCTCTTTGCCGCTCAATCTGGGCATCTTATTTTCACGGGTTCTGGAGACCAAGCCATCTTTAGTGACCGATACCCAGATCGTCTTTTCGGGGGTTAAATCGGTAGTGGTAAGCACAAACCGTTTTGAATCTGTGGGGGAGAGCTTTACAATGTGCGTCTTGCGACGGTCGGCAAACTTCTCTCTTACAGCTTGTAATTCGTCGCTCACTAATTGGCGCATTTTCCTGGGAGACCTGAGCAGCGCTTCGATTTCTCTGATACGTTTTTTGACCTCCCGGTATTCCAGGTCGATCTTCTTTCGTTCCAATGCTGCCAGTCTTCGTAGTGGCATGTCGAGTATTGCTTGCGCCTGGACAACACTGAGTTTGTATTTCTTCCTCAAGCGTGATCGCGCCGTTTCCACATCCGCTGACCTGCGGATCAGAGCGATAACATCATCCATGTTCTGAAGAGCCACCCGCAGTCCTTCCAGAATGTGGGCTCTTTCGCGCGCTTTCTTCAGGTCAAATTCACTTCGCCGGCGCACAATCTCCAGGCGGTGATCGAGGTAAGTCTTTAACAACTGCTTCAGACTCAACAATCGTGGTTCACTGTTGACCAGGGCAAGCATGATGATGCTGAGCGTGGTTTGCATGAGCGTGCGCTTGTAAAGGTCTGCCAGCACGGTTTTCGGGTCTGCGGCTTTGTTCAACTCGATCACAATTCGCATACCCTCTCGATCGGATTCATCACGCAGGTCTGAAATCCCTTCCAGCTTCTCTGTGCGTGCCAGATCGGCAATTCGCGCTATGAGGGACGATTTATTGGTCATAAACGGCAGTTCGGTGACGATGATCCGGTTGCGCCCACGCCCCATCTCTTCCAGGTGCGCGCGTGCCTGAACGGTTATTTTCCCGCGCCCGGTGCTGTAAGCACTGGCCAGACTGTCCCCCTCGGGATCCTGAATGATAACCCCGCCGGTTGGAAAATCGGGTCCGTGCACAAACTGCATCAGATCTTCCACCCCGACATCATCCAGTTTATTCCACCTGGTCAGCAAATATTGGAGCCCATCGATCACCTCGCCAAGGTTGTGAGGGGGGATGCTTGTCGCCATGCCGACGGCAATACCGGTTGCGCCGTTAACAAGCAGATTCGGGATGGCAGCCGGCAGCACGGTTGGTTCAGTGAGCGTACCGTCGAAATTTTCGTCGAAATCAACAGTATCCTTTTCGATATCATCCAGCATGTGCAATGCTGGAGCTTGCAGGCGGGCTTCTGTGTAGCGCATAGCGGCTGGCGAATCTCCGTCAATACTGCCGAAGTTGCCCTGCCCGTCCACAAGCCGGTAGCGCATAGAAAAGTCTTGAGCCATGCGCGCCATCGCGTCGTAAACCGCCATATCGCCGTGAGGATGGTATTTACCTAAAACCTCCCCAACGATGCGGGCTGATTTCTTATGCGCAGAATCTGGACGTAAACCCATGTCGTACATGGCATACAATATCCGTCTATGCACAGGCTTCAATCCGTCACGAGCATCAGGTAATGCGCGCGCAACGATCACGCTCATCGCATAATCCAGATATGCTTTCTGCATCTCTTCTCTGAGGTTAATCTTTTTTACTAATCCGATCTCCATGTAAAACTCCAGGCGGGCAGTATAGATAGCGATGCTGCTTTTTTTGCTATTTATAATTTACCACATAGCTACGAACTCTGTAGGGCAGGTATCCATACCTGCCGAAGATGAATTGTATACATAAAGACTCGGCGGATAGGGATATCCGCCCTACAAACTCAACGATCCGGCGGATAAGGATATCCGCCCTACAAACACCTACGTAGGGCAGGTATCCATACCTGCCGATTGAATTGTTTCCCCAAAGACTCGGTGGATAGGGATATCCGCCCTACTTAATAAAAAGACCGGGCATCTGATTAATTGATGCCCGGTCTGGAATTTATGATGATGTGGAAAGACAAACGGATTTAATCGACTTCAGGATGTTTCATCCTGGTATTCCACACTCTCCGCTTCACCCTTAGATTTGTTGAGAAAGGGGATTGACAGGGACGGAAATTTCAACACCCGACCGTTCACTCGCCAGCCTTTTCGCTGCTGCTCTCCATCTTCTCCGTAGTAATGGTAATAATAATTATGATTGTAATAGTAACCCGAACCACGTGATGAGACCCGGTTTAGAACCACACCGACCACATTGGCTCGGCCTCGCTGTAGTTCTTCCACCGTACGTTTGAGTTCAGCGCTGCGAGTTCTGCCGACATCGCTTATTATTAATACCCCGTCCACATTGGAGCCCAATATGACCGCATCGGCAACCACGAGCACAGGCGGGCTGTCGAAAATAACCAGGTCAAAGCTGGATTCCAGGTCATCAATAATAGCTTTCATTCGTGATGAGCCTAATAGTTCGGCGGGATTGGGAGGCAGTGCCCCGCTGCTCAACAAATGCAAGTTTTCGATGCTGGTTTCTTGAACCTGGTCCGATACACTCACTTTGGTGTCCATAACAACATCACTCAATCCATGCCGGTTCGGCAGATTGAAGATCCTGTGCTGCACCGGTCGCCGTAAGTCTGTATCCACAATAATAACTTTGCGCCCTGATTGCGCCATTACAACCGCCAGGTTAGCCAGAGTGATGCTCTTACCCTCAGTGGGACCGGGACTGGTAACGGATATGGAATTTGGAGGCTCGTCGACAAATGAAAACTGTAAGTTCGTTCGCAGGACGCGAAACGCTTCGGAAATAGGCAGCATTGGTGCATTGGCAGTGACCAGCTTTTCGGAGTAATCTTCACCTTCGATACGGGCTATGCCTCCAATAGTAGGTAACTTGGTAATGCGCTCCACATCCTCGGGTGATTTAACTGAATCATCAAGATATTCGATCAGAAATGCGCCCCCTAGAGCCAACACAAACCCGATCGCGGATGCGGTTATCACGTTCATGCGTACATTTGGGCTGAATGGTCGTGTTGGGATAGAAGCCTCTTCAACAACCCGCAATGCGTTGATATCACCGCCTCGAATTGTCGCCAGCAATGTCGAATAAGTCTTCTGCCAATCGCTGATCTTCGCTTCCAGCAGATTTATTTTATTCTGTAAGCTGTCAATCTGCCGGGCGCTGTTAGCGGCATCCAACTCAATTTTTTGGAGCAAAATTTCATCTTGAGCAGTTTCGATTTTGGTCTTTAATTCTCCCAATTGGGTTTGTGAGAAACCAGCGATTTCCGCCCCAATGTCGCTCGTGTTTGCCGGAGTTTGTAAGATGAGCTGCTCTGCTACTGTATCGGCTAAGACCTTGGCACGCAGAGGATCCGAGTCGATCACGCTGACTTCGATCAACTGTGTATTTGGGATAAGATTTGCGCTTACCCGTCCAGCTAATGACCGCCAATCCATTTCTAAACCAAGTTGTTCGATGGCGCCGTTGATTACAGGTTCCCGATCGACCAGTTCAATATATGTGTTGGCCAATTGTTGACCGGTATAAAGTTCGTAAGACG
>JAUWPO010000127.1 GCA_030611505.1 Chloroflexota bacterium | reverse complement strand
GCGGTCAGCGAATACCTTACATTGGAAACATTCCCAGATCACACACTTCTGGAAATCCATCCAATCACCGGGCGCACCCACCAGATTCGCCTGCACCTCTCCTTCCTGGGCTGTCCAGTCGCTGGTGATACGGTATACGGGAAGCGGCATTCCACTATCCCGCTGGACCGTCACTTCCTGCACGCATATCGGTTGAGCGTCCGACTGCTGGGTGAAGAAGAACCACGCACATTCGAAGCACCCCTCCCCCAGGAACTAGAAGATATATTGATCCAATTACGACATTAAGATACATGTAACCGCTGCACGAGCATCATCGCCATGTTATGCCAGCCAATTGATTTCCGGGAGGAATAAATGAGTATAGTTGATCTACGTTCCGACACCTTAACACAACCCACCCCTGCCATGCGGCAAGCCATGGCTGAAGCCGATGTGGGAGACGATGTGTACGGCGAGGACCCCACTGTTAACCGTCTACAAGAAATATCTGCCGCTAAAATGGGTAAGGAAGCCGGCTTGTTCGTCGCTTCTGGAACGATGGGCAATCTTGTGGCGATTCTGGCACACTGCGATCGCGGTGATGAGGTGATTTTGGGGAATTTAGCCCATTCTTTTCTGCATGAGGCCGGAGGTATCTCTGCCATGGGCAGCGTTCATTCCTGCCAGATACCCAACCGACCGGACGGCACTCTGAAATTGGACGATATCCAGGCTGCTATACGCCCTGATGATGCTCATTTCCCAATTACGCGCTTGATCGTACTCGAGAATACCCATAACCGCTGCGGCGGTGTTCCCCTGAGCGTGGAATATACCCACGCGGTCGCCAAAATCGCTCAGGAACAGAACATTCGTCTGCATCTTGACGGCGCACGTATATTCAACGCTGCCGCGGCACTCGGCGTGGATGCCAAGGATTTAGTTGACCGCGCCGATTCGGTCACATTTTGCCTCAGCAAAGGGTTATGTGCTCCAGTGGGCTCGGTTATCTGTGGATCACGCCCGTTCATTACCCGCGCCCACCGCATCCGTAAACAACTGGGGGGAGGTATGCGCCAAGCAGGCATCCTGGCTGCCGCCGGAATCGTAGCTTTGGAGAGCATGGTGGATCGCCTGACGGAGGACCACGCTCGAGCTAGCAGATTGGCGCGAAGTTTAGAAAAAATCCCCGGTATAACCCTGGACCCTGGCACTCCGTATACCAATATGCTTTATCTCAGTCTGGATGAAGATTTTGTATCACTAACCGGGACCCAGGTTGCGGAATTATTGGATGAGATGGATATTAAAGTAGGTGTAGTAAGCGAACGACGCTTTCGTCTTGTCACTCATTACTGGATAGATGACGCAGATGTCGAGAGGACTGTGGATGCTTTCAGCAAAGCGTTTTTGATGTGAGTGCATGTTATAATAATCACTCACCTGGAATTGGGGTTTCCCGGTCCCCGCCATAAAATTAACGGTGCATCAATCAATTTTCAACCCAGATCAAACTCGACATCGCAAAAAGGGTTAGTCTTAGGGGCGGCTAAGAAAGTATGAAATCCAATCCAAAAGGAGGTCAATTATTCTCATGAACGAATTTTTTTCGCTTGATCAAATCGACGAAGTAGCAACTACAATTAGCGCCCAAACCACACAGAGCCCATCCGTTGGTCTAATTTTAGGGTCGGGTTTGGGAACGCTGGCAGATTCAGTTGAACAGCCTGCGCTCATCCCTTACGACGAGCTGCCTTTCTGGCCAGTTTCTACCGTGATCGGGCATCAAGGTAGATTGGTTTTAGGAAAGTTGGAGGGTCAACCAGTTATGGTTATGCAGGGACGCGCCCATTATTATGAAGGGTACAACATGGCTCAAATAGGATTGCCAGTACGGGTCATGCAGCGCCTGGGCGTTGAAATCCTCATCGTGACAAATGCAGCCGGCGCTGTGAACCCAGACTTCAACCCGGGGGATGTCATGCTTATAACAGACCACTTGAATTTGATCGGCATGGCTGGATTGACGCCACTGCGTGGACCAAATTTAGATGAGCTTGGTACTCGATTCCCGGACATGGGACAGGCTTATGACTGGGGTCTAAATGATTTGGCTCGCGAAGTGGCTCATGAAAATAACCTGCTGCTGCGGGAAGGTGTATATGCATCGCTGTCAGGTCCTTCTTTTGAGACACCAGCGGATTTACGTTTCCTCAAAGCTATTGGCACAGATGCAGTAGGAATGTCTACCGTTCCGGAAGTAACCGTCGCCCGTCATGGCGGAACACGCGTCCTTGGTTTATCTGGCATCAGCAACAAAGCCAACCTGGACGGCAGCACGATCACCACCCACGAAGAGGTATTAGAGGCTGGCGAAATGATAGTCCCGAAACTTCTGACCATCATTCGGGGTGTATTGAATCGCTTATAATATTCGCGTAGCGAAACACACAGTAAATTTATCGGTGTTTTGCCTAATGATCCCCAAAAAGGAGCGGCATGGAAGAAGCATTGAGCTTTTTTCGCGCCTTTGAATTCTGGATATATCTGCTCATTGGGTTAGGGGCGCTGTTTTTTATCCGTAAATTTGTTCTTGCATGGCAAGAAATACGAGACGCAGCCTTCGGTTTGGAACGAGAAAACGCCCAGGCACGACTCAATCAATCGGCTACGATGTTGGTTTTGCTTCTCGCCGTAGCAGTTTCAGAGTTTATTTTGGTTTATTTTGTCGCCCCTACCATACCAGGTGCAATTACACAGCCCACCCCAACCTTGAACCCATTGTCTACTCCGACGATCACATTATCAGCCACAACTCCTAACGCTGAGGGAAATGTAGAGAATCAACAACCCTCACTTACGCTTGAAGCGGTAAGCTCAGGATGTGTACCTGGACAAATTCAAATCTCCTCTCCTTTGGAGGGGATTGAAGTGAGCGGGGTAGTCGAAATTCTAGGCACCGCTAATACACCCAACTTCGGTTTCTATAAATTGGAAATCAAAAGACCTGATGAAACCATTTGGCTGACATTACAAGCCGGAAACGAAGTTGTTCAAGACAATAAACTTGGCGATTGGGATACCAGGAGACTCACTCCCGGTGAGTACCAGTTGGGCTTGGTCGTGGTTGATAATCAAGCCCAGGCTTCTTCGCCATGTATTGTTAATTTACGTGTTGTAAGAGCTCCGGATGAGACGCCCAGCCCCTAGATAAGGTATTTTTATGCCCGAGATCGAAATCCGCCCCGCCATTGCTGATGACATTCCCTTTATTACGAAGCTGGAACACAACTATGAGACCAGCTATGTCTGGCAAATGCAGTTCAACCAAAAAGAAGACAGGAATCACATCACGACAAATTTTCGCCGGGTTAGGCTACCTCGAACCTTCCGAGTAGACTATCCACGTTCGCCCAACAATCTCACATCCGACTGGACCGAACGCTCTGGTCTCCTGGTAGCCGTGCATGGAGGGGAAGCGATCGGTTATGCAAGCCTAGAGCTTGACATCGCTCCATCAACCACCTGGGTAACCGATCTGGTTGTAGCGCAAAAATTACGCCGCAAAGGGATCGGTTCCGCGCTTCTCTTGGCAGCTCTGGAATGGGGCTCAAATCACGCTTCCCGTTATCTTGTGCTCGAAATGCAGCCAAAGAACTATCCCGCAATTCAACTAGCTCAAAAATTCGGCTTTGATTTTTGCGGCTATAATGACCGCTACTACACAAATAACGATATTGGAATCTTTTTCGCTAAGTCATTACGCTGAATTACTAGCTACTTATGCCAATGGTGGTGCATGTCAGCAGTAAATAATTGCTCGCTGAACCAGAAGCTTAAATTTTGTGCAGGTATTTCAATTTAATTATAGTTATGTACGATATCTTTTTAGGTTTCCTGCGGACTCTGAATGACCTCCTCACAGCTGGGGTCGCCATCACCGCCTTTTCCTTACTCCTGTATGCTTTATCCTTTAATTTACGCGACCGGGTAGCCCGTTCATTTGCAGCCATACTGGTGTGCGTGGTCATCGTTTACGTCGGTGAGGCGCTCGGCAGCGTATCAGGAACCGGGGACCAGTTAGAATTCTGGCTGCGCTTTCAATGGTTGGGAATCGTTTTCTTACCCGCGGCATACCTGCATCTCTCCGATGCAATTCTAGCCACGACCGGTAAACCTTCTCGCGGGCGGCGGCGCCTGGTTGTGCGGCTTAGCTATCTGCTTTCAATCCTTTTCCTTCTGGCTTTGCCTTTTTCCATTTTGGTCGGACCGCTGGTGCAAAGTGAAATCGTTGCTCCTCACCTGCAGCGCACCTGGTTGACCTTGGTGTTTAGCGCTTTTTACGTAGTACTCATGGTTGTATCATGGTGGAATTTCTGGCGGGCATACCAACGCACAGTCGCAAGCGCAAGCCGCAGGAGGATGCGTTATCTAATAATGGGAGCTCTGGCACCAGCGCTGGGCTCATTCCCTTACCTGCTCTTTGGCTCCGGAATTGCGGCTCAATTCCCAATCCTTTTTTGGACGATAGTTATCACCAGCAATATACTGGTGTCCTTTTTGTTAATCCTGATGGCTTATGCGGTGGCTTTCTTCGGAGTACCCTGGCCCGACAGGGTGATAAAGCGGCGGCTTTTCAAATGGCTTTTACGAGGTCCTGTGACCGCATCAACTGTGCTTGCTATTACCACACTCGTTCGGAGGGTAGGAATGCGGCTTGGGTATGACGTTTCTACCATCATCCCGGTTTTGATGGTTGCTTCGATATTAGTTCTTGAACATCTGATAACACTCATTGCGCCCGGTTGGGAACGCCTGTTGTTCCCCAACAGGGACCGAGCTGACATGGAATTGCTGCAAACACTGGAAGACAGGTTGCTTACACTTGGCGATTTACAACAGTTTTTAGAAGCAGTACTGGCGGCAGTTTGTGATCGCTTACAAGTATCCGAAGCCTTTATTGCCGCATTGGGACCTCAAGGATTAGAAATGTTGGTGATCATAGGTGATGATCACAACCTGGATAAAGAAAACCTGTCAATAAATTTACTCCAGGAAGTAACTCATAACGGTCAAAATCGGGAATTTTTTATTTGGGGTGATTACTGGCTAGTACCGCTGTTCAATCAGGATGAGACCAGGGATAATCTTCTGGGTTTGCTCGGTATTTTGCGCCAACCAGTTTCAAACCTGGATGAAGAACAACAGGAAGCACTTACGATCTTGTCTGAGCGGGCAGCCATAGCTCTGCGAGACCGCAACATCCAACAGCAAGCTTTTAGTTCTCTCGAAGCTCTGACTCCACAAATGGACTTGATCCAACAATTGCGCGCCGCAGCCCGGTATGACGGCTCAGAGATTCTCACTACTCCCGACATTAATATTGAACAAAAGGATCTCTCTCCTTGGATCAAGGATGCTCTCTCCCATTATTGGGGGGGACCTAAGCTAACCCAGAGTCCTCTCTTGGATTTACAAGTTGTGCAGCAAACCCTGCACGAGCATGAGGACAATCCAACAAATGCATTAAGGGCAGTTTTGCGTAAAGCAGTCAACCAGGTTCGTCCTGAAGGTGACCGAAGGTTTACAACAGAATGGGTATTATTCAACATATTAGATATGAAATTTTTGGAGGGTCGTAAAGTCCGCGAAATCGCAATGCGGCTGTCTGTCTCAGAAGCGGACCTTTATCGTAAACAGCGCGTAGCTATCGAGGCGGTCGCGAATGCGATTGTGGAAATGGAACATGAAGCAAGACAAGAAGAGGTGATAATCGCTGAGGATCAATCTTTTTCAGCTCAATCCTCTCAAGTAGAAAAGAATTAGGGAAGGCAGGAATAATGGTAAACGAAGGACAACACCTAGACATCAAAGGAACACCACCAGCATTGGACGAGTCATGGTGGGATGCTGTGCTGGCTGAGGATGAAAATCGCAGCTCATCGTACAATTCAAGGGTACCTCCCCAAAACGAACCGAACTACAACCAATCTAATGATCCGGGTGTCGGAGCAGAACCCGAGCTGTTGGACTGGGAATATGTACTCCGGCTCTACGAACAAGACCAAGTGATAAGCATGAGAGTCAATAGCTACAACCGCGGAGGTTTACTAGTAGAGAGCGAAAGACTGCATGGTTTCGTACCGCTCTCCCACCTCTTAGATTTTAAAGAATGCGAAGAAAAAAATGAAGGAGGATTGGAGCATTATCTTAATAGAACACTGCAACTTAAAATAATTGAGTGCAACCCAGAGAATAGACGGGTTGTATTCTCGGAACGCGCTGCGCAGGCGGAACCTGGCAGGCGGATTCAACTGCTTAATCACTTACAAGCAGGGGATCGTGTTAGCGGCGTTGTGACCAACATCACCGATTTCGGCGTTTTTGTGGATTTAGGAGGTATCGAGGGATTAGTGCATGTATCCGAAATCTCATGGGGGCGAGTCCGGCACCCAACCGATGCGGTCGCGCTAGATCAGGAGGTTGAGGTCTATGTAATTCGGGTAGACAATGAAAGATCACGCGTCGCCCTGAGCTTTAAACGCCTGCAGCCAAATCCCTGGGAAACGGCTCACAATCGCTACCAACCCGGGCAATTTGCTGAAGCAGTGGTGACCAGCATTGTCCCATTCGGGGCATTTGCTCGTTTGGAAGAGGGATTGGATGGTTTAATCCACATTTCCGAGATGCAAACCGGAGTCGAGGATGTATTGCTCGAGAATCCGCTCCAAGAAGGTCAACGGGTTCAAGTGCGCATATTAAATGTCGACGCTGCCAAGCAACGATTGGGGTTGAGCCTGCAAAAATACGAATAATTCATCATTGACATAATTTTTTTTAATGTAGGAAAAGGATATGAAAACCTGGTGGTTGCTTGCCGTAGGGATCATTGGAGGATTGTTGGGTTCAGGCGTGATTTACCTGACATCCAGCCAACCACGCGGAGAAGGGATCACTCTGCTGCCACCACCTACGTCCGCCCCTATCGTCGTGCACATCGTTGGAGCTGTTTTAGAGCCAGGAGTATATTCACTGCCTATAAACAGCCGTCAACAAGACGCCATCGAGGCTGCAGGAGGCTTTCTGTCCGATGCAAACCCTCAGGTGCTCAACCTGGCCGCCCCTCTCCAGGACGGTGATCGCATCCTTGTCCCTACTATACCCTCTGATACACCAACGCCAGCAACCAACCCATCAAAATCAACTATAGTGGAGCTCCCCAGTTCTAACACGCTTATAAACATAAATACCGCATCGCAAGCAGACCTGGAAAATCTACCCGGCATTGGTCCGGTGAAGGCGCAGACAATAATTGCATACAGGGAGTCCAACGGTTTTTTTGGGTTAATTGAAGACATTCAAAATGTGCCTGGGATCGGTCCAAAGACTTTTGAAAACCTGAAGAGTCT
>JAUWPO010000147.1 GCA_030611505.1 Chloroflexota bacterium | reverse complement strand
GTCAGGCTCATGAATGCTGCAGATGCCAAAACAAAAGCGAACACAAATGGAAATAACCATATCGTTGAGATCATCGATGTGGTGAAGAGTTTTCCGGTAGGGGATGGGGAAGTCACCGTCCTGAAAGGACTATCACTGGATGTCAAAAATGGAGAGTTCATATCCATCGTGGGACCATCCGGCAACGGAAAATCAACTCTGTTAAACATGATCACCGGCATCGACAAACCCACCGGTGGCGAAGTGATCGTGACCGGTCGAGAAATCCACAATTTAAGCGAGAATAAGTTGGCTGCCTGGCGCGGCGAACACGTGGGGATCGTCTTCCAATTTTTCCAGATGCTGCCTGCCTTGAGCCTCCTTCAAAACATCATGCTGCCAATGGATTTCGCCAATAAATACAGCCGCGGAGAGAAACGTGAGCGGGCGATGCATTTGTTGGAAATTGTGAGTCTGGCTGATCAGGCCAATAAGATGCCCAGCATGGTTTCTGGCGGACAACAACAGCGCGCTGCAATTGCCCGCGCTCTGGCTAACGATCCAAATCTTATTGTGGCTGACGAACCAACCGGAAATCTGGACACCCGCTCCGCAAACGACGTGTTCGATCTGTTCATAAAATTAGTCGACCAGGGTAAGACCATGATCATGGTCACCCACAATAAGGAATTATCCCGCAGGGTACCGCGTGTCGTTGAAATCATCGACGGAAAAATAGCCCGCGACGAATACGTCGGTGGGTCTGAGTGGACAGGTTATTAGTTAATTGCTAGATTACGGTAAACCGTTATGGGTGTTTTAAAATACAAAATCATACGTGATTTGTGGAATAACAAAGGTCGTACTCTGCAAGTAGTGCTCATTATCGGTATCGGTGCGGCCGCTATCGGTATGATTATGGGTACTCGCAATCTAGTTATCGCTGGCATGGAGGGTATGTGGCATCAGATAGATCCGGCGACGATTAATCTTTTTGTTGGTCCACCCGTTAATGAAGACGAACTCGCCATTTTAAAGAGAGAGGAAGGCGTAGAAGATGTTGAGGGATTCAGCAGCACAACCATCGAGTGGCGCCTTCACCCAGACGACGAATGGACGCAAGGTGGACTGAACGCACGCGCAGATTTCCAGGACCAAAGGATAAATAAATTAGAGCTGATCGAAGGGGATTGGCCAAACGAAGAAATCATGCTGGTTGGTCAGGACGCCGAAGCTTTCTTTGGCATTCCTAAAATTGGGCAGGTGTACTTGCGGGTGGACGATAAAGAATACCAGGTCCAGTTGGATGGCATGGTCTACAGTATGTTCACCCAACCTGCCTACTTCGGCGGCACTGCCCAGTTTTATACCACTCGAGACAATTACGCTAAGCTTTTTGGAAATCGGGACTTCAATCAAATTTATGTTTCCACAGCAGCAGGAGAATATGATGAGGATACAGCCGCTGAACTGGCTGATCGCTTGCAGGAAAAATTAGAAAAACAAGGCAAGGACTCCGGTCGATTTCTTACCAACCCCAACAAGCACTTTTTCCAAGACTCAATGGACGGCATATTCTTCCTGTTAGGCGTTTTAGGCGCGCTGGCTTTGGTCTTAGGTCTGCTCCTGGTATACAACACAATTAATGCGCTTATCTCACAGCAGGTGGATCAAATTGGGGTTATGAAGGCCATTGGGGCGCAAACATGGCAGATTTTTCGGCTCTATTTAATTACGATAATGGCATATGGTATTCTGGCATTGCTGTTTGCTCTTCCAATCGGTATATTCGGCGCATGGGCTATCAACAGCTGGCTGATTGGCAGCTTCGGCGCAGATCCAGGTCCTTTCCAATACTCCCGATCGTCTATTGCAGTGATGACCATCATCTGTCTACTTGCGCCTATACTGGCTTCCCTCATCCCAATATTCTCTGGGGCTCGAATAACCGTTCGTGAAGCAATCAGCACTTACGGATTGGGCACTGATACCGGTCTGATCGAGAGGTTGCTCAGCAAGGCTAAACATATCTCCCGCCTGCTGCTATTAACCATCAGCAATACATTCCGTCATAAACGGCGCGTCCTGCTCCTGGAAATCGCTTTGGTGCTCAGCGGTCTGATTTTCATGATGGTAGTCAGCGTGCGAGACTCGGTTGTTTTCACCATTCAGGACGTCTTTTTTTCAATTCTCAACGCTGATATCACCATGGTTTTTGAAGATATCCAGCGCATCGATTACGTAGAGGAGGTGACCCTGTCACATCCTGAAGTAAAAGCGGTGGAGCTGTGGGGATTATCTGGCGGGACTATGCGACCAGCAGGGCAAGATGAATCAGAAGATGATGAAGAAACCGGGTTGTTTGGTGTGCCATTGCCGACGGAGCTTTATGGCTACCAGTTGCGAAAAGGACGGTGGCTGGATCCGAATGACAATTTCGCAATCGTGCTTAACCAGGATCTGGCTGAAGAAATCGAGGTCGATGTTGGAGAATGGGTCACTGTGCAATATGAAGAAAAACAGGAGAGAGATTGGCAGGTTGTGGGATTAGTTTTCGACCCAATTCTAACGACTATCTCTATGGTGCCACGCGATGTCCTGTTGCATGACACTGGTAACGTCGGTAAGTCGAACGCTGTTTGGATCCAAACTCACAGCCAGGATCCTGAACGCCAGATTGCTATTGCCAAGGATTTACGCGTATACTACGAAAAAAATCATATCGATGTCAGCCCTCAGCGGGGTATTTTTGGTGGAATGGGCGGTGACGCCACAGTAGAAACCTCTGATACTCTAATCAGCCAATTCAATTTCCTGGTGATCCTTTTAGCGATCATGGCGGTAATTATCGCCGCGGTCGGCAGTATCGCTTTGAGTGGCACGCTTTCTCTGAGCGTGATGGAGAGGCGGCGTGAAATCGGGGTGATGCGTGCCATCGGAGCTTCTTCATGGACGATATTCCGGCTCTTCATTGGAGAGGGCTTGATCCTGGGCTGGCTGAGCTGGTTGATCGCCCTGCCGCTCAGCATTCCAGCGGGAAAGATTATGGTGGTTGCTTTGGGAGATGCTTTTCAAATCGAAATCGTCTATAATTACACGCTGGTTGGCGCGCTTCTGTGGCTGGGTATCATCACCATCTTATCCATATTAGCCAGTTGGCTGCCGGCACGCGGTGCAACAAAAATTAGCGTGCGGGAGAGTTTAGCATACCAGTAATTGAATCACGAAAAAACAACTTGATCTTACGAGGAGAAGTGAAACATGAATTCAAAAATTATTACAACAGCTATCATATTGTCCCTTGGCTTATTTATTCTTGCAGCCTGCGGTTCTATTCCAGGGCAACCCACTGAAGCTGAACCAACAAATATCCCTGTGGTTGCCTCTGACATTGAAGTTGTAGCAGAAGGTCGCATTGTGCCGCGCGAATCGGTAGAGCTCTCTTTCTTCACCAGTGGACAGGTTGAAGAAATTATGGTTGAAGAAGGCGATCTGGTACAGGCAGGAGATGTTGTGGCTGTGCTGGGTAATCGAGAAGAGTTAGAAGCGGGGATCGCCAATGCAGAGCTTGAGCTTCTGAATGCCCAACAAACGCTTGACAACCTCGATGAAGATATTGAAGTTGCCAGGGCGGAAGCCTTGGAAGCGATTGCTTCTGCCAACAGGGCGGTGCGTGACGCTCAGTACCAGTTGGATAATTTCACCGTACCCACTAATATGAATAAATATAGCGCAATGGAAGCAATTGATGAAATGAAAGTGCTGCTTGACCAGGCGCGCGATGCCTTTGAGCCGTACAGGTATAAGTCCAGCAGCGACGCAAAACGCCAGGAACTGAAAGACGATCTTGAAAACGCACAGAGTGATTACAACACCGCCGTACGCCGGCTGGAATACGAAACGACCCTGGAAGGGGCACAAACACGATTGGAAAACTCCATAGACGATTATGAGTCTCTGCTTGAAGGTCCAGACCCTGATGACTTGGCTGCTGCCGAAGAACGTGTCAAGGCGGCTGAGGTTAATTTGAAAGCTGCCAAAGCAGCCTTAACCCGTCTCGAACTGGTCGCCACCATTGATGGTACCGTTGTCGAACAGAACTTGAACATCAGTCAGCAAGTAACTGCCGGACAGCCGACAATGAAAATCACCGACTTTTCCCAAATGTATGCCGAAACCGACGACCTGACCGAGCTCGAGGTGGTGGATATCTCCTTAGGTCAAAAAACGATAATTGTTCCTGACGCTTTACCTGATTTGGAACTGACCGGTACGATCGAAGAGATCAGCGATCAGTATGAGGAGAAGCGCGGCGATATCACCTACACTGCCCGCATCCGGATAGACGATATCGATCCCCGCCTGCGCTGGGGTATGACAGTGGCTATAACTTTTAAAGAATAGGTAGTGGGGGGATTAATGGATAAACACTTAATGCTGAAGGGCTTCCACGAAATTCAAGGAAACCCCTTTATTTCAATTTGAAATCTTGGGGTTACCCGGACCTAAAAGATCGTTATAAAAACTTCCTCCCACATGCGCGTTTAGCAATTCTAAAACATCTGCAAGTGCAGCTTCAACATCCGGCTGGCAATTAGCGTGCTGCGCCTCAACCGTTATGATCACATTTTGGGTGTTCTCCCTGGCAGCGCTTTCATCGCTTTGCCGCCAACACCATCGGCGGGCGATGACGAGGCCGCTATCATCTGCAAAGATCACTTCGCCGGGTTCTGGGTTCTCAACCTCAGATACACCTAAGGGGGTATAACGCTCTAAACCATCAGCAAAACGCACCGTAACTGCCCCCTGTAACGCGCTGGTATCAAAAGCAGCCACTGCAATTGCATATCTGATACTGACCAGGTTGCAAATATCGACAAGCGTGTTGATGCTGGGGATATCTCCCTTTTTAGTAAGACGCCGCAAGAGCGCCTCGGGAGCACTGCGATATTTCGTTGGGTTGACTCCAAAGGCTCGAAACGCCCCCCGCCATGCCGCTAAGGGCTCAATTTCACTTAAGGCTGTTCCTGCGATTCGGGTGAGGGTGGATCCCTGTTCGGTCAAATACTCATTATTAAGCTTTCCAGAAGAAGGATCATTGGTGATGCCCCGGGCTAAGACAATCCCGGCGCGTAAATCAGGATAACAAGCAAGGATATCTGGATGATATTGGAATGTGGTCATGAAATCTCCTTTGATCGAATTCCACGATGCCCCGATCTTCAACCGCCATTGCCTCTATGCTTCCTGCAATGCGATCACTTATCTAATGATATTATCAAGGATTGTTTTTATCCCGGAACGAACTTTTCCCGGAATGGTCTTATCCCGGATTGCTCTTATCCCGGAACGTTATTTTCCCGGAATGAACTTTTCCCGGATCGCTCTTATCCCGGAACGATCTTTCCCAGGAATATTTTTTTCCAGGAATTTTTTTTCCCAGGAATATTTTTTCCAGGAATATTGTTTCCCAGGAATATTTTTTCCCGGAATGATATTATTAAGGATTGATCTTATCCCAACTTACACACCTGAATCCGCTCTGAACTCTACTAAGTAATCTCGATATTCTTCCAGTTCCTCAGAAGACATCTCATCCGGAAATTGAAGATCAAGCTGCGTCAAGACTTCAACCATCGTATTCGAGTAAGGTGCAATCCCCAACACACCCACCGCGCTGCCATGTTCTAATTTTATCTTTCCCAACATAAAGTCGGTCACAAATTTACTATCTTTACGAATTATCTTTTTCCATTC
>JAUWPO010000128.1 GCA_030611505.1 Chloroflexota bacterium | reverse complement strand
AAGAACACAACTGCTCAGGTTGTTCGAGGGTTCCCCCGCGGGTACAGACCAGAAAGGAGGTGAACCGACGACAAAGCCGTACCCAATGTTGTACATATCCGTATTGTCGCCGACCTATGGTGCTTGCCAGACTTTGCCCGCGCCTGGATCGGGAAAACCGCCCATCTTTCCGATGATTGGATTTATGGTTGAACGGGAGTTCCTTGGATAAGACAGACTGGTTTACTAATCTATACAATTTGTAAGCCGGTATGTTGATAAGTAGGAGGAAAACTTGATGAAAAAATTCCGTATTGTTTTGATCTTGATGGTACTGTTGGCAGTCCTGATACCGAGCGCTGTTTTCGCCTCATATGACGTCTACTACTGCAGCATCTATGCAGATGGTTTTGGGGATGGCAGCTACGAGTATCCTTGGGCTTGCAGTACTGAAGCCGAGTTCGATGATGCCGTGGATTTAATATGTGATTATGGTGGTGGTATCCTGTACGAGGAGGTTGAAGGGGGTTATTATAGACATACCATTAGCTGGTATGGCAAAGCTTGTGAAGTAACCTCATCCAAGTACTATCAAGGGTACCCACCAGACACCGGCATCACGCTGCCTCCACCATTTGTAATCAGCGCAGCGCTGGTTCTCGGATTGTCGCTCTTTGCGGTTGGCCTGGTGGTATACCGCAAGCGGTCCGCCAACAATATCTAGCGGGTTAATTGTGCCCACCATTCGGTGACCACCATCCGGTGGGCACAATTGGCACATTATCTAGCTCTTATATTTTCACTTGATACGAAATTACTTGCGTGTTGGTAGCAGTATTTTGATGATGCTGCTGGGAATATCCATTGTTATGGGTGCTGCGCTATTCGGCGCCAACTATGCCCTGTCTGCCTACCAGGTATCCAATCATGTATACCTTGAATCAACCATCATGCCCACACTCGGCATCTATTCCTGGCATCTCGGTCCGACACCCACACCTTTTGTCCCGCAATCTGACATCCCCAGGCGAGGTGAAACACTCCTAGTACAGCCACTCGCTGTACAGCCGGCGCCTGTCGCAATCTACACTTCAACGGCAGAGCCAATTTCTCCAACCCAGTCCCCAACGGACGTACAGTCCCAGTCCGTCCCGACTTACACCCTCACATTGGTCCAAGATATCCCTGAGACTGTGGGAGCGACGGAAACGGAAACCGGAGAGATGTTGGTTCCACCAACGCTGCCCCCGACTTCTGACCAACCAGCACCCCAAATAGCAGAGACAACCCCCGATCTGCAGCCAATCTCGACGGGAACGGGAATCACGGAGACCCAGCTCGCCCCGACAATAACAGCGGCACTCACCCCAACACACGCGCCAGTGTCTCCTTCCCAACCGGTAGTACGCCTTAATATCCCGAGTATAAAAGTGGACCGGGCAGTTGTTGATATTGGGTTGGTTCCCGGCAAGAATGGTGGGATGCAGTGGGATAGCGACTCCCTATTCGCTACCAGCAGTCGCCAGGACCTGGTCGGTCATTTGGATGGTTCGGCTTTGCCTGGAGAATCTAGCAACATCGTCCTGGTTGGGCATAATTACGATTGGGGCATTTTCCAGTGGAATGGGGTGTTTTACAACGTAAAGCGGTTGAAGCCAGGAGACAAAATTATCCTATTTTCCCAGGGTGGAGAAAGGCGTGTATATCGCGTCGATAAAGTGAAGGAAATCCCATTTAATAATAATGGAAATGATGATGAATTATTCAAGCATTTCAAGCACATGGGTCCGACAGAATCAGAACGTCTCACTCTGGTCACCTGCGGGGGGGCTAATCTTTGGAAATGGAATAAACGCGTTTATGTAATTGCGTACCCTCAGAGTGAATGAAGCGAAACAGGATAGTTTAATATGTCTTTGCGAGGGAGCGTAGCGACCGTGGCAATCTCCTCGTAACTCACTTCGACTCTTTGCATTCGTCCAGAGTGACAATCCAAATAAGCATAATTGACAAAACACTATTACCACGAAGGGCATAAAAAGATACGAAAGACACGCTAATTATGGCGATTGCGCGCACCGGAACCCGCGGTTGTAACCCGGCGAGTCGGGTACGTGCTTGAAGCGGTTGTTGGCGCGAACCCTACGATTTGTATCTGTAAAGCCCCCCCCACGTAAGACGCGCTCTTCCCCGTGTTCCGGTCCTTGCGGGTTGCGATCCGGCGCCTGACTGTAATAATATTCGCCATACCAATCCCAAACCCATTCGCGCACGTTGCCCGCCATATTCAAGGCGCCATAAGGGCTGGCGCCAAATGGGAAGCGGTTCACCGGCACTGTAGTGCCAATCAAATTTCCATAATTGAGCAGATTCGGATTAGGCTCCCAAAATCCCCACGGGTAGACACGACCATCCACCCCACGGGCTGCCTTCTCCCATTCAGCTTCTGTGGGCAACCTGCGTCCGGTCCAGCGGCAGTAGACGAGTGCGTCGAACCATGTCACATAAACCACTGGATGGTCTAATAACTCCGTCTGTGCCAGGAATGAATCGAGTGATTTGACTTTCGCTGGCAGGTCGCAAACCCCATCCCCAACACAGCGCGCATACATGGCGTTGCTCACTTCGGTACTGTCGATCCAGTAATCGTCCAGATAAACTTTACGAAGTGGGCGTGTATCTGGATGTCTGGTACCCCCCATCTTGAATTCCCCGGCTGGAACATACACCATGACCATCTCGTCCGCTGGGGACACCTTTGTGTTTTGCAAATAGCGCAACCGGGTCGCATTGAGTTTATCGATACTCGCAGTCCCCAGATGCGCGAGTTTTGCCAATGCCGGATTTCCGGGATTGGCAGAATCACTGATCACCAAATCCCCATAATTTGCTCGGATGAGAGAGATCTGCGGGAGATATACCAGAAGGCAAATCAGCCCGAGCGCCAAAAAAACACCTGCAGGAATCAGCAGTAGTTTGAGGTGTGTGAAATTGTGTTGTTTTGTCATTGTGGATTCATTTCTTGGAGTCTAATTCCTAGTTCACAGTCTGTCCAGTAATAGGGCTTACTATATTTTAACCACTAAGAAGAAGACAAATAGAAATCGTGCCTATTCAACATTTTCCGCGGTCCCGGTACATTCGTGGCAAAAGCTGAAGCGTGGCTGGCATCCAAAGGACGGATGTTTAGAACGCTTGATTCGGCATGATAACCGGCTTACCTCCAGTGAGCAGCTCAAAATACGTGAGAGTGGCACTCCAAAATAGATATGGATTGGGGCTGTCCCATAAGGTTTCGGTTACGACAATGCCATGGAACGCACCCTACATACATATTGGTTATTTATAAGCTGTTTAATGGGAAATAACACCTAAATCAATATGTATTTAGATGTTTTCCTCCCACCACTAATCTTTAGACCGACTTTTTAGACAGCCCCGCTCGTTGGGTAAACCATTCACTATTGGCAGGTATGGAAACCTGCCCTACGAAGTTTGTAGGGCGGATATCCCTATCCGCCGAGTCTTGTACGCCCGGCATGGGCGATAGCTAGGAGGTGAAAGACCTCTGCGGACGTTGACCCGACGAACCGCAAGCCGAAGGCAACTGCATGAGCGTGAGCGAATGTGGAGAGGAAGCTGGAGAGCAAAACCTGGACTGGATGGACAAAAACTGCGTAAAGAGGCGTGGAGTGCGGGATGAGCTGGCAAGAGACAGTGAAGTCCAAAAAGGGTCAAAGCAGCTCTGCGTAAACGCGGCCAGGATCAGGGGAAAGCGATTGCACCTTATCCGGGGAGGTCTGTCTCTTTCGGGAGGACAGAAGTCAGCAGAGGCCATAGTAGTCGATGGAGCAACGACCATCCAGGGCGGCTAGGGAAACCTAGCCACAGGGCGAAGGGCTAAACGGTTGAGAAGGAGAACAGAAGCAAGAGCGATAGCGGTGAAGACAGCCGAAACCTGGCAAGACCAGGACAGATGTGAAGCCAAATGCTGAAGGCAGGCGGTGAAATATCAGTGGTGAGAGACCGAAGTCGGCTCAACCGGAAAGAGAAATAGTTCTCTGCGACTATTCAGGTCGTCAACTCAACCGAACCGCCGGGTGCGGACCCGCATGCCCGGTGGTGTGGGAGGGGGACGGGAAACCGCCCCCCTATCCCGATTTCTCATGGCAACCATCTTCTACCTGTGGAGAGAGCTATAAAAGTTTCAAAACGCTGAATGGTCCAAATCTCCTCGCCCCCCCGCATACGCTTGAAGCGCCGTCTTTCCCGTCTAGTCACCAAATCCTAATCCCATTGCATCAATATCCGACTACTGTCTTCCAGCCGCTCTCCAACTAAGAATCGCTTCAATGATCAAGTTGGTAAAGAAGTGATCATAAATCACCAAATTTAGGGGTAATATTCAAAATAGTTATATATTCGGGAAAAATAATTCGGGAAATAAAGATTTCCTGGGGATAAATTATTCGGGAAAAAAGGATTTCCGGGATAAAATAATCCTGGGAAGAATAATCCCAATTTTTGCTGTTTAAAGAACCTCCCGCGGGTTACGAATAATGGGCTTGGGGATTTGGTATGGCAATTGTAAGTGATTAACCCACCGGAGTATTTCGCAACCCGCGGGAGGTTATGACGCGGGAGGTTAGGGTTTGTGGAACCTCCCGCGGGTTACGAATAATGGGCTTGGGGATTTGGTATGGCAATTGTTAGTGATTGACCCACTGGAGTATTACGCAACCCGCGGGAGGATTGGAAATGATTTATCCGCCTGAGTATTACGGAATCTGCGGGAGGTTAGGGATTTGTCGATTCGCCTAAATTATATTATGATTAATGGCATTATCTAATTCCTCATCCAAAAATTTTGCGGCGAGGTTTTGGATCAAACCAGGGAGGGCTAAGGTTTTAACACAATTAATCCACCCCCAAATAGGCACCTGGTGCATGTGAGAGTCGGTTCGTTTTGTTGATTGGTCCGATCGGTTCATACAAAGAAAGGAGAGAAGGCATATGACTAGCAGAAGTTTAACAATGCGTGTATCGTTGATATGTATCCTACTTGCCATGCTATCAACCGGGTGCGGGGGTCGCTCTGGTGAAATAACGGGTCACATTATAGGCGCCGAATCTGGGCAGCCTTTGACGAACACACAGATCATATTATGTCAGCTATCGTCAGAAATCTCAGGCTGCATACTGCAATCTGCCCCAACAACCCACTCCGATGCGAGTGGCGCTTTCACTCTATCAGACGTATTACCTGGAAGCTACGTCCTATTGTATGGGATGCCTGATGAATTGGTGTCATCTCCCGAAGAGTGGGAAGGGGTTGTAGTGGGCGCCACAACGGTAGTGTTGGACGAAAACGGGAAATTCGTCCAAGAAGGTGAAGGCAGATTCTGGGAGGATGGTTGGGAAAGTGTAGGCGCGCAACTAACTGATGCAGCCGGTAAGACTATCTACACCGATGGTTATGCACGTTCCAACAGCATGGGCATTTCCATGATGGTAGTAAATCGAGAGAGAGAGCCTATAATAGTGGTTCAACCCAGAAAGACCACTGAGATTGAGTGGCAGGTACTTGAACGATAATCAATAATAGGCGCAGATTACATGCCTGGCGAATAATCCCAAGACTTTTTTTGGCTGGGATAATATTCGCCTTGAAATCCCATAGAATAAACGGTATCGAAAAGGGCTGCCTCAAAAATTGAGGCAGCCCCGATTTGTTATTTAAGAATCATAGGGAGATACAACTTGACCATACTGTGCGGCACTATCACCGTCGCGGACTGGATGGTTGTGTTGCCGCTCGCATCCGTATTGTGCGGCACTATCACCGTCGCGGACTGGATGGTTGTGTTGCCGCACGCATCCGTGACTTCGTAGGTGATGGTATATATTCGACCGCTGCCAATACCAGACCGTTCTGCTCTCAGATCGAACGTGAAATCGTCGATTATGACGATATCGTTTGGCGTGTCGCCATCGCCCAGACCTTCGTCCGCTTCACTGGATGTGACGGAGAGAAGCGTTACGGTTGGATTAGTGTCGAAGTTATCGGTAGCAATAACCGTCGCGGTCACGTCCACGTACTTATGATTGGGAGGCCAAATGCGATCAGGCGTGAGACTGATCTCAAGCGTGGGTGCGATCTCGTCGCACACACCCAGCCCCACTATCACCGGGTCGTGGTCAGACGAGCGGTAGGCATCCGGCGCATAGATGGCATCCTGGGCGTCCTGCTTGTAGGATGTATCATAATCGATCAGGTTGGATTCATCGGCGTTGATATGCCAGATGGTCACACCAGAAATCTCGGGGACCAAAGCCTGATTCGACAGGGCGTGATCGAGGTAGCCCAACTGCCCGTCAAAGACGTAAGAGTAGGCATTCTCGCCTAGATACTGGTAAACCAGATCAGTGTAGCCGCCCGCGAGGAGGGCATCGATCGGGTCTTCTTTGTCGTATGCGTTGAGATCGCCGATGATGAGGAAATCGGTGTCTCCGCTACCTGTGGGATCGGTCGCCAGCCAGTCCACCAAGGCCTCGGCGGCTGCGGTACGGGTTAGGTTACAGTTGCCCGCACCATCACCTGTATCAGGATCGCCAATGTTATCGCAGGGGGATCCCTTCGACTTCAGGTGGTTGACCGCAGCCGTGAAGATGCCGCCATTGGCGTTATCCATAAAGGTTTGCGCCAGCACCGGGCGGTTCTTAGTATCGATAAAGCGGCTGTCTACTGAGGAGTCGAGGACGGCATAGTCGCCAACCAGCGAGACTGTCGCCGTCTTGTAGATGAAGGCTACTTTGATCGCGTCTCCACCGATATAACCAGTGTCAACGTAAGCGTAAGTTTCAGCACCAACAACAGTGTTGAGACCATCCACCAAATCCTGAATGGCAGCGGTGTTGTTCTCAATCTCGATCAAGCCGACCACGTCCGCATCCATCGCGGCGAGCGCGGCAAGTATCTTCGCACGTTGACGTTCAAATTCTTCAGCGTTATCCGCGCCGCGGCATCCCAAATCCTGATTGGGACCACAGATTTCTGCGCCAGTGTCAATGGTCGAGAAATAGTTCAGGACGTTAAAGCTGGCAACTTTCAGGCTGCCTCCGACATTATCGGGCTGCGCGGTGCGCAGATTCATGGGAATATAGTCCGCGCCCTGCGTGGGCTGGATTTTGTATTCGCCGTAGTGGTAATCCACAATGCCGGTCAGGTTATTCAGCACGTCGCCGCCGCGGAAGAGATTGGACAGATCGAAGATGCTCCCGTTGGGATGCAGAGCCGGATCGGGGTTTTGCGAACCACGCCCATCGTCGAGTTTGATGCGGCTGAG
>JAUWPO010000172.1 GCA_030611505.1 Chloroflexota bacterium | reverse complement strand
GCCCTGGAATTGATTTGGCTCAATGCCCTGGTTTTACTCAGCTTTTCAATCCTGGGAGGCACCACATTGTCCACCCTGGCGAACGGAGTACTTGTCTTTGGTCTCTACGGGATTGCATTTCTGGGCGGTTGGATCGAGCAGATCGGTTCATTCCTGCCCAACCAAGCAGCCAGCCATACAGCGGTCAATATCGGTATCATCACGAGCCTGATCATGCCCAGCGAAGCCCTCTGGAAGCGGGCGGCTCACGAACTCCAATCCCCGCTCGTAGCTGCCTTAGGATTCTCCCCTTTTTCCTCTGCTTACTATCCCAGCCTGTTAATGGTTGTGTATGCGGTGCTTTACACTGTCATCGCATTAACTCTGGCTGTGTTACTCTTTAACCAAAGGGATTTATAAATGAGAGAACGATTTGGAACATCCACTCGTTTTCCGTTCTTCACATTAAGTTGGGTATATTTATTATTGTTGTTCACCTGGCTGGCGTTCTATATGGCTACAGGGGACCGCTTCGGCTATCTGGGGTTAGTCAACATGATAGCCGTTTATCTATTTCTCCCTTTGCCATTTGTGCTTCTATCTGCCCTTTTTTATCGTTCCATTAAGCTTCTAGTCGGTTTCGGCGCTGCTATACTGGTCTTCCTCTGGTTATGGGGCGGACTGTTTTCTCCACTTCATTTAGAGGGCGTCCAGACCCCAAAAACCGACCAGGATGAACTGACGATACTGACCTACAATGTGCTGGCCTGGCACAACAAAACAGCCCAAGTGCTCGCCAACATCCGGGCAGAAAATCCTGATGTGGTCTTTCTTCAGGAGTTGAACACAGAACTTGCCCAGACACTGCAAAGCAATTTTGCTGAAACATACCCATTCCAGGCACTCGAACCGGTTGACAACCCCACTGGCATGGGAGTGATCAGCAAATATCCTATCCAACCAACGGGTGACACCCTTCCCGACCACTGGCTTGGTGGACCAATGATCTTAGAGCTTGACTGGAACGGGCGAACGGTGACGCTGGTAAATTTCCACATGTATCCGACCTTTGAAGCCGCCCCGCCATCCGTAATATCGCGCCAATTTCGGCTGCGAGAAAACCAGGCTAAGAAACTTGCTGGTCTCGCTCGCCAATCCGGACCGGTGATTATGGCAGGCGATGCTAATGCAGCGCCCCTCAACGAAGCCTACAAAATCATCACCTCAGAGCTGCGTGATGCGTGGAGCGAGGCTGGATTTGGTTTAGGTCATACATTTCCTGGCAATCCTGATCTAGAAAGCAACTGGCCAAAAATCGGTCCGTTGTATCTACCTCCCTGGTTAACACGTATAGATTACATCTTTCATTCGGGAGATTGGGAGACTGTCGCGGTCAGAGTCGCCCAATTTGATGGCGTCTCCGACCACCGTGGAGTCATGGCAACCCTGGTCTTTCATTAGCAACTTGTCCACTCACAATGGTAGACTATTAGACGATCTAATAGATCCAGTACAAACACAAAGAGAGAAGCATTATTATGAGAGGAATATCGCCAATAGATAAAAATAATAAAATCGTATTCTTATTCATTATTGCGATTTTAATCGTCTACGGATGTTCTGCGAGCAAACCGGGAGCAACCACAACACTTGTGCCCACACTGGAGGAAAAGACCACATCCACATTACCGGAATCAGCCGCAACACTTGATCCCACACCAGAGGAAAAGACCACCTCTACCATAACGGAAGCAGCCGCAGCAATTGAGTCCACAGCAGAGGAAGAGACCATGCCTACCACACCAAATATCAATTCCCAAGAAACACTCTCAGCAGACATAATCTCATTGGATGTGAGTGGTGATCCGGGTGCATACCGCTTTTCGGTCGGAGTTCGCAGTCCAGACCTGGGCTGCGAGCAGTTCGCTGATTGGTGGGAAGTGATCGACGAGCAGGGCGATTTGATCTACCGGAGAATCCTGCTCCACAGCCATACTGGTGAGCAACCATTTGTGCGCTCCGGCGGTCCGGTGCCGATCGCTCCTGAAGATGTCGTGCTGGTACGCGCCCACATGCACCCCTCGGGTTATGGAGTTGTCGCTTTCAAAGGCTCAATTCAAACTGGCTTCCAAGAAATCGAACTCAGCCCGGATTTTGCGTCCGAATTGGAGTATTCACCGCCCCTCCCCGAAGGGTGTGCTTTCTGATGATTCGCATCCCCCCAAAACCAGGCTCCTACGCTCTTGAATTCTCGCTTTATCAACCGCAAAGACTCACTATTGGTCGTCTGGGAGAAATATACTTTCCACAGGGTGAGTATATCTACATGGGAAGCGCACTCGGTCCGGGAGGTCTGCGAGCACGCTTAGGCAGGCATTTGCAAAAGGACAATTTTTCCTACCACTGGCATATTGATTACATAAAAAGTAATGCTGAGACCCGCTCATTATGCTACCTAATGGAGTCAGCGGGTGCTATACACTTGGATTCTTCGCAGGCTCAGGACAAGAGCACGTTGCCCAAAAAACCAGTTTAATGCATATGGAGCCAAACATTATCCGCATTACCATATGCGAACATTCCTGCCCCAGGCTTTGGCGCCAGCGACTGTCACTCCGGATGTCGTGCCCATCTGATCCATTTTCAGCAACCTAATACAAGTTTGAATAACCGCCCGTTAATACTGAACCAAGCATCTGTTCGCCGGTTTCTTGCAGATGCAGTTGAAACACCGCCTGATTTACTTGAGTTTGAATTCATAAAATTCCGGGCGGGCGGATATTCTGAGGTAAAATTGGGGGAATTTAATCCATCTAATGGAGACATGTTTTGAAAAAGTATTTAGCTGATTACGCGTTTCTTTTTTCAATAGCTGGGGCTGTGGTCCTTTTAGACCAATGGACGAAGTTTCTGGTTCGCAGCAACCTGGCATTCGGGGAAATCTGGCCTCAAGACCATTGGATCGTTTTTTATGCCCGCATTGTGAACTGGAGGAATACTGGGGCTGCATTCGGCATGTTTCAAAATTTGGGCATTGTATTTGCAGTACTGGCGATCGTTGTAACTGGAGCAATTATTTATTATTTTCCCAAGATACCAAAGCAAGATTGGGCTTTACGGATTGCGCTCAGCTTACAGTTGGGCGGTGCGGTCGGCAATCTTATATCCCGCCTCACCCAAAGTAACATAACAGATGGCAATTTCATTGAGCGCCTCAGCCAGGGATACGTCACCGATTTTATATCTATTGACAGCTTCGCCGTATTCAACGTTGCCGACGCTAGCATTTCAATCGGAGTAGCAATTTTAGCCCTCAGCCTATTCCAACGTGAGAGAAAAGAAAAAACAGCCGAGAGCCCACCTGCCGATGATGAGGCATCCTCCGCCCATGAAGTCGTACACAGCCAACTCCCCGAGGAAGTCAAGGGTGAGTGAACGTCTCGTTACCTTCATTTTTGACGAACCACATGCACAGCGCCTTGACAAATTTCTAGTCACCTGCCTGCCAGAATTTTCCCGCTCCCGTTTACAATCTTTAATTAAAGATGGCTGTGTTGCCGTTGATGGGATTACAGCTTACAAAACCGGCGAAATGTTGGCAGAGCAGGAAGTCGTGCAGGTGCGCATTCCGCCCCCAAAACCCAGTAAGCTCATTCCTGAAGATATACTCCTGGATATTGTTTTTGAAAATGATGATTTAATGGTAGTGAACAAACCCGCTGGGATGGTGGTTCACCCAGCACCCGGACATACGTCGGGCACATTGGTACATGCCGCGCTTAGTCACGCCCCCGAGATGGAAGGGATCGGTGGGGAAAAGCGACCGGGAGTAGTCCATCGCCTGGACAAGGACACCTCCGGTCTAATAATGCTGGCAAAAAACGACCCGACGCACAATTTGCTGCAAAATCAATTTCGGAGCCGCGAAGTCCAGAAGGTGTATTTGGGCTTGGTGGACGGAGTGCCGCCTACCCCAACTGGTAGGATAGAAGCCCCAATAGGGAGAGATTCAAAAACCCGCAAGAAAATGGCTGTCGTCACCCCGCAAAAAGGGCGCCAGGCGGTCAGCGAATACCTTACATTGGAAACATTCCCAGATCACACACTTCTGGAAATCCATCCAATCACCGGGCGCACCCACCAGATTCGCCTGCACCTCTCCTTCCTGGGCTGTCCAGTCGCTGGTGATACGGTATACGGG
>JAUWPO010000086.1 GCA_030611505.1 Chloroflexota bacterium | reverse complement strand
TGTCTCAACATATATGGCAACTTAATCCCAACCTCAATCCCCATCCCCCTAGGGGGGATTTTTCTTTAATACCCCCATTTCACCCTTGCATTTCTAGAACTATTGTGCTATTATTTAAGCTCCATACTGTCAATTAGTTTCAATAAGGAGCTCCCATGACCGGTTTACCTCTCACCGCCCTAGCAGCCAACCCGGCGCCCAGCCCGGAAACCAGCCTAATAAGCATCCGTTTTACGCATTCGTTCTTTAAATGCCGGGTGCCACATCACTTGTCGAGAAGCGTCCAATCATGCATTTTGCGAGTGAAACGAGCAAATATGCAAGCATCTGCTCTTTAGATGCCAATTATTCGTTCCTCTTCGTTTCGCGATTTTTTTTACTCAAAAATATTTATCATTGAACCCACTCATGGAGCATCACCTGCCCCTAACCGACGAACAATGGGCTAAGCTTGAGCCTCTCATCCTCCCGCCCGAATCCTCTGCTCCCACGCCACCTTGCTCCCAGCTCTTTAGGTTTCCGTTCTTTAGATGCCAAAGCATCCGTTCTTTGGATGCCAAAGCATCTGTACTTTAGATGCCAAAGCATCTGTACTTTGGATGCCAGCTGCAGCAATCTCCAGCAATTTAGTTTATACCAAGCCGAGCTCTTTACTGCCAATTACCTGATACCTGATTGACTTATTGACTGATTGCCTGATTGTCTAATGGCCGACTAATGACTACCCGGCTAAAGACTAACGACATGGCTTATAATTCCATTCACAACATTAAACCAAGAACAAACATGGTGGAGAATATGTATTCCGCAACTGGATTCAGCCATCCGAACATCGCTTTAATCAAATATTGGGGCAATCGAGATGCTAAATTGCGAATACCGTCAAACGGTTCGATCTCGATGAACTTAGACGGTCTGTACACACGCACACAAGTATGGTTTGATCCACAATTAGACCATGATAAACTTTTTTTAGAAGGTCACCAGGTCGCAGGAACAGCCCAAAAGCGAGTGAGCGCTTTGCTCGATCGAGTAAGGAATATGGCTGGATTTGCCTTATATGCCAGAATTCAAAGCCATAACAATTTCCCTACTGGAACAGGCATCGCGTCCTCAGCTTCCGCATTTGCGGCCCTCACTGTGGCAGCCTGCTGCGCCGCCGGGCTGGAACTCAGCCAGCGAGATCTATCCCGCCTGGCCCGCACCGGTTCAGGCTCCGCCTGTCGATCCATCCCTGGAGGATTTGTGGAGTGGCAGGCGGGTGATGATGATAAATCTTCATATGCATTTACTATTGCGCCAACCAGCCATTGGGAACTGGTGGACTGCATCGCGGTTGTCAGCCAGGATCCTAAACACACAAGTTCTGAGGATGGTCACGTACTGGCGGAATCAAGCCCACTCCAGACCACACGCATATCTGATACTCCAGGGCGATTGGAAAAATGCAGGCAAGCCATTAAAAAGCGTGATTTCGACGCATTAGCAGAAGTCGTTGAACTTGACAGCAACTTGATGCACGCCGTCATTATGACTTCCAACCCCCCGTTGCTGTACTGGCAGCCAGCCACCTTAGCCGTCATACAAACAGTAAAGGAAATACGCACCCAGGGAACCGCCGTTTGTTACACAATCGATGCAGGACCGAATGTGCATGTAATTTGCCCAAAAGAAGACACTGATTATATTTCAGCCCAATTGAATCAGATTCCTGGTGTACAAAAAGTCCTCACAACCCATCCAGGCGGACCAGCTCGTTGTATTATAGATGAGGATGAAAGTATTACATCAAAATCGTCAATCTGATCTCAATCGATGTCACACTGATAGGCTCTTGCCATACTTGGGAGTAACTGCGAGGTGAACAAGTCTAATTCACGGACTGAAATGAGGTCTGAATTACTTCCATCACCTTTTCGGGCGAATACAACCCGAAACCACCCGCTATCGCTTGTTCCCTATCCCTTATCCCCAATTATCCTTATCACTTTTCCCTTATCCCTGCATATGTGTTAAAAAACGGTTAGAAAGACCTGTAAATTGCCGCTCTTTGCTATCCGATTCTAGTAGGACAGGATATAATCTTCTCGCTGCTCTATTCACTGAACAGATAGATTCTGGAATGGTATAAATAAAAAATGTTTTCAATTCAGTTAGTTCAATTTGTCTTGGGCATTGCTGCCCTGATATTACTGCACGAGCTCGGGCATTTTATCGCTGCTCGATTGTTAAACGTTGAAGTTGAAGAATTTGGAATCGGCTTTCCGCCTCGCATCGTCAAATTGTTTGAATATAAGGGGACCTCATACTCGCTCAATTGGCTGCCACTAGGCGGCTTTGTGCGTCCAAAAGGTGAAAATGATCCCGATGTGCCGGGAGGATTAGCAGCCGCCAGCCCGTGGGTGCGCCTGGGAGTTTTATTCGCAGGACCGGCCATGAATTTATTAATTGGCGTAATCCTGGGGGTCATCTTGTTCTACAGCCTTGGCGATCCAATTCAGGACAAGGTCATAACTAACTACATAGACCCGGGAACTCCTGCGGCCGAAGCCGGCATGCAAGCAGGTGATCTTTTTATCGCTGTGAACGGACAAGAAATTGACAGCACTGCAAAGCTTCAAGAATTGATCTCTCAAAACCTGGGAACGCCAACCGAAATTGAATACCAGCGTGGTGATCATATATTCGTCGTTACATTAACCCCACGCGCAGAATGGCCTGAAGGTCAAGGACCGATGGGAATTGGAATCACGAACCCAACCCAACCCGTGAACGTTGGCACTGCCATTAGGCGCGGCGTTGAAGCCACATTTGGATATGTGCGTGCTCTTTTACTTCTTCCCGTAAGACTGCTCCAAGGTCAAGCCAGTCCCCAAGAAGGACGTTTATTGGGCTATAAAGGGATGTTTGATATATATCGCTCTCTTCAGAGCCCTTTGTGGTTCTTCATGGCGATTTCAATTTCACTGGGCATTATTAATCTCTTTCCGATCCCGGCTTTAGACGGAGGACGGATTATGCTCACGCTGCCCGAAATATTAATCCGGCGCCGTATACCTGCACAGTATGAAAACATGATCCACATGGTTGGATTTGCTCTCCTAATAATGTTGTTAATTTACATAAACTTACAGGATTTTCTTAATCCTATCCAACTTCCGTAATGGTAACAACTAACAAATTAGAATGACCAAAGACGCTGATTTATCATTCCAGGAACTTTATGACGCGCTGCTGGATTTCGATAAGCCTTTCCCCCCACGTTTCCTGTACCTTTTATCCGATCTTGAAAAGACAGATCTAAATAAACTTGCGGCGATCTGGGATCAATTACCAACCTGGCGCCGGCAAGGGTTGATTGAAGACCTTGCCGAATTAAATGAGCGCGATTATCTCCTTTCATACAACGACTTGTGCCGCTTTACAGTCAAAGATGAAGACCCGAAAGTCCGATTGTCCACCGTGAAAGTCCTTGAGCAATATGATCAAAATACATTAATCCCATTATTTCTGGATTTGCTATCAAACGACAATGACGACCAAGTCCGGGTGGCTGCTGCTCATGCTCTTGGGCGTTTTGTATATTTGGGTGAAGTCGGTGAAATAAATACTTCTACTTTACGGGAAATTGAGGACAAGCTTTTACAGACAACAATGGATGAAGAGGAGTTTAAAATTCGCCGGGAAGCCTTTGAATCACTGGGGTATTCCAGCCGTGAAGAAGTACAGCCGCTGATCGAGGAAGCTTACAATTCTGAAAATAAAGAATGGGTCTCAAGCGCATTATTTGCCATGGCGCGCTCCACCAATGAGCGCTGGCGTCCTCAAGTAATGGAAAAATTAGAGAGCGACTTTCCAATAATTAGATGCGAAGCAGCTCGAGCTGCCGGTGAGCTGGAGATCCAGGAAGCTGTTCCCTACCTCTTGGACCTTCTTGACGATCCGGATGAAGATATTCGTCTTGCCAGTATCTGGGCGCTCTCACAGATTGGTGGAGAAGGTGTGCGCGAACGAATGGAGCAAATATTTGATGAAGCTGAAACTTCGGAATACCAAGATTATTTAGAATTGGCATTGGATAACCTGGAATTTAATGAGGAGATGCGGTTATTCCCGTTATTCGACTTTCCCGAACATGAAAACGAAGACTTGCTCGAAGACCTGCACAATAACATCGCTGGCTCAACGGATCTTCCAGATTGAATGAATTTTTTTTATTATTCCTGAATAATCTACTGCCCATATTTCTGGCCGCAGGAGCCGGGTTCCTGCTGGTTAAAGTTCTCAAGATAAATCCACTTCCCCTATCCCGAGTCACATTCTACATATTCAGCCCGTGCTTGATCTTTTCCTTACTTACACACACCAACCTTGAAAGTGGGGATATTGCACGTTCGATCTTATTCGCCGGCGTCCTGATGGGTGTGGTGGGTTTTTTTGCCTGGATCACTGCAAAGTCCCTTAAGTTCGACCGAACTACCTTATCTGCAGTCCTGCTGACAACGATGTTTATGAACGCCGGCAACTACGGTCTACCGCTCGCCTTATTTGCTTTTGGGAAGGAAGCTTTGGGTTATGCCAGTATATATTTCATCACAATGGCTATTTTCTTATATACCGCCGGCATCATCATTGCTTCATTAGGCTCGACAAGTCTGGTTGAGAGCCTGAAAAATCTGGTAAAAATTCCCGTAATTTACGCACTCTTACTGGCTGTAATTATCATGTTTTCCGGGTGGCAGGTGCCGCTTTTCCTCGACCGAACGATAACACTTCTCGGTGATGCGTCCATCCCGACCATGCTGGTACTGCTCGGAATGCAGTTAACTAATGTGCGATTAGCGGGACTGAGTGCTCCTCTTGCATTAGCTGTCGTCATGCGCCTACTTGTGAGCCCGGCAATTGCCCTGTTGCTGGTTTCGATCTTTGGCATGACAGCGCCAGCGAGTCAAGTAAGTGTGACCTATGCGGCAATGCCGTCAGCAGTTTTTAATACCGTATTAGCTACCGAATATAATGTTAAACCTTCGTTCGTTACAGCGGTCGTTTTTATAACAACAATACTCAGTCCATTATCATTAACACCGCTGCTGGCATATTTGGGAGCCTGAATGACAGTTAATTTAGATGAGCGTCTTCACACTATAATTCAAGGTCACGTTCAGGGTGTCGGTTTCCGGTACTTTGTACAAGGAAAAGCCACAAGTCTGGGTTTAACGGGTTGGGTTCGAAATCGTTGGGACGGTTCAGTAGAAGTCTTGACAGAAGGAAAGCGCACAGAATTAGAATCATTATTAGATGCGCTCTACCACGGTCCACGAGGAGCCACAATCACAAGCGTTGATCCGCAATGGACAGAAGCAACTGGCGAATTTTTGGATTTTCAAGTCCGGATGACTGTTTATTAGGTACAGCAACTTCAATCAAATCCCAAACCTCGTTTTTTAAGAGAGACATTGCGCACACCACCGATCACAAGGTGATCAAGCACTTCAATGTCCAGCAGCTTGCCGGCTTCAATAATCAACCGCGTAAGCTTGATATCATCAGTGCTGGGGGTAGGATCACCGCTGGGATGGTTGTGAATGACAATAATGGAAGCCGAGTTGCGCTTCACGGCCTCATTGAAAATCTCGCCCACCCTCACTTGCGAAGAATTTAATGAGCCTCGATAACGTTTGTCAAGAAATACGATGCGATTGCGTGAATCGAGCAGTAATACCCATAATTCTTCCTGTTCCAAAGCGCTCATTTCATATTGGACAAAAGCCGCTGCATCGTCTGGGCTGTTAATTGTGGGACGCTCCTCAGGATCAATAGAATTCAACCTGCGACCCAGCTCAATGGCTGCTTTTATTTGAGCGGCTTTAGCCGGTCCAATCCCATGCTGTTCGCATACTTCCGCATAGGATGCTCGGTGGATACCTGGCAACCCTCCCAGTTCGTCCAACAAACGATACCCAACCTGGACTGCATTCTCACCAGGTATCCCCGTTCTCAGCAAAATGGCCAATAATTCTGGGTTAGTCAGCACCTGTGGTCCGTATAGAGCTAAACGCTCACGCGGGCGCTCTGATACGAGCATATCAGTGATCCGGTATGAAGCTCGTTCTTCTTTCACAGACCCTCCTTGCTGATTGATTATCGCCCTAATGCACTCCATCCGGCGTACTGCCCGGTATCATCCAATTCGGCCTCAATACGCAGTAATTGATTGTATTTTGCCACACGGTCGGAACGCGCCGGCGCACCAGTTTTGATTTGCCCCATATTAAGAGCCACAACCAGATCGGCGATCGTCGTGTCCTCAGTCTCACCCGAACGATGTGAGGTAACCGCCCGCCACCCGGCGCGCTGGCAAGTTTCTACAGCCTCGATTGTTTCCGTCAGCGTTCCAATCTGGTTCAGCTTTACCAATAAAGCGTTGGCTGCTCCTTCTTTGATCGCCCGGCGAACTCTTTCCGGATTGGTCACTAACAAGTCGTCACCTACGATTTGAATTTGATCCCCAAGCTCATTCATCATCATTATCCAACCATCCCAATCATCCTGTGCTAGCCCATCTTCGATGGATACAATTGGATACTGGTCTACCCAAGATTTCCAATAGGCGACCATCTCTTCGCTGTTCAGCTTGCGCCCCTCGGTGCGTAAATTATAGACACCCTCTTGCTCTTCATAAAATTCAGAAGCGGCCGGGTCGAGTGCAATGGACACCTGTTCACCGGGTTTATAACCCGCTTTTTCGATCGCTTCAAGAATCACTTCCACCGCTTCGGAATTTGCCTTCAAAGCTGGAGCATAACCGCCCTCATCACCGACGAGAGTCGTGTAACCGCGTTCTTTGAGTACAGTCTTCAATGTATGATAAATTTCTGCTCCCCAACGTAAGCCTTCCGCAAAGGAGTCGGCGCCCAAAGGCATTATCATAAATTCTTGAGCATCCGTCGATTGCCAACCTGTATGTGCTCCGCCATTGAGTATGTTTAACATCGGTACTGGGAGCACATGGGCGTACACACCCCCAATATAGCGGTAGAGCGGTAAACCAAGACTGTCGGCCGCAGCTTTCGCAACAGCCAGACTGGTCCCCAGGATCGCGTTGGCGCCCAAATTAGATTTATTGGAGGTCCCGTCCAATTCCAGAAGAGCCTGATCTATCGCCTTCTGCTCGATTGCATCCCTGCCGATCAGCTGATCAGCTATTTTTTCGTTGACGCTCTCCACAGCTCGGAGTACACCTTTGCCCGAATACCGGCTTTTATCACCGTCTCGCATCTCCAGGGCTTCATGCACACCTGTAGAGGCGCCGGAGGGTACAATAGCCCTCCCGCGGCTGCCATCTATCAATACGACTTCAACCTCAACGGTTGGATTACCTCGCGAGTCCAAAACCTCGCGTCCAAAAACGTCATCAATCAGTGTATACATATTACATTTCACCTCTTTTTAATATTGGTATGTTCATAGGATCTGCTTTGAATACAGAATACAGTATGAATTCTTACTTAATCAAAAACAAGCGCAAGTATAATCCATTTCCTGATAACTCATAAGGATTGATATTCATCCAGGATTGATATTCATCCAGGATTGTCATTCATCCATTTTCCATTATCCGTTATCCATCATTTAAATTCATTCTTTGTTTTTTTTTGCTCTAATATTTCTTCCACCAGTTCAAATGAATTTACTCTATCCATCCTTTCCCCTACCTGCTTCCGAACGGCATCCAAAAAAGCTAAAAATAATGGGTGGGGGCGATTCGGGCGTGATAGAAACTCCGGATGGAATTGAGTGGCCAGCATGAATGGATGATCAATCAGTTCGATTATTTCCACCAGCCGTCCATCAGGAGATATCCCCGAAAACAACATTCCCCCTTTCGCAAGCGTATCACGAAAACTGTTGTTCAACTCAAAGCGGTGACGGTGTCGTTCTTCAACAAAGTCTTTTTGATACGCGGCGGCTGCCTTTGTCTTGGGTTGTAGATTACACGGGTATAAACCTAACCGCATCGTACCGCCCAGGTCAGCTATCGTGCGCTGGTCCGGCATCAGGTCTATAACAGGGTACGGAGTCGAACGATCGAATTCTGTAGAATTTGGTTCCTCACTGTTTAGCAAATAGCGCCCAAATTCCACCACCATCAACTGCATCCCCAAACATAATCCAAAATATGGAACCTCCTTTTCACGGGCGTATTTAATGGCTTGAATTTTGCCTTCGACGCCTCGACTGCCAAATCCGCCGGGAACCAATATACCATCCGCATTTTGGATCGAGTCCCAATTACGGTCTCTTTCCAAATCCGAAGATTGCACCCAAACAATTTTCACTTCGATACCCAGGGCTAACGCAGCGTGATCTAAAGCTTCTCTAACGCTGAAATAGGCGTCATGTAATTCAACGTATTTTCCTACCAGTGCGATGTTAACCTGTGGTTTTGAACGCCGCTCCTCGGAAACCAGCCATTCCCATTCCTGCCAATCCGGCTTGCGGCGAGTTATCAATCCCAAACGTTCAATAATATAATCACCAACTCCAAGATTCTCCAACTGTAGAGGCACTTCATATAAGATAGGTGAAGTGATTAATGGCACTACTGCTCGCTCTTCAACGTCGCAGAATAAGGCAATCTTTTCACACACCTCTTGCTTTACAGGATGGTCAGACCTGGCAACGATCATGTCAGGCGAAATACCAATCGAGCGTAGCTCCCGGACTGAGTGCTGGGTAGGTTTGGTTTTCAGTTCCTTTGTGGCACCGATATGGGGTAGCCAGGTGACATGGATATACATGCAGTTTTCACGACCCAGATCGCCACGCATCTGGCGCAGAGCCTCCAAGAAGGGCAGCGACTCAATATCGCCTACTGTGCCGCCAATTTCGACCAGTACGACTTCAGCTCCAGTGGTCTTTGCGACCAATCCTATACGGTGTTTAATTTCATTCGTGATATGAGGGATGACCTGGATGGTCCCGCCCAGGTAATCTCCGCGCCGTTCTTTTCCGATCACTTCGGCGTAAACCTGTCCAGTTGTCACATTGCATACGGTGTTTAAACTGATGTCTATAAAACGCTCGTAATGCCCAAGATCAAGGTCGGTTTCAGAGCCATCGTCGAGCACAAACACTTCTCCATGCTGATAAGGACTCATGGTGCCCGGATCAACATTTATATACGGGTCCAGTTTTTGAACACCAACCGCAAAACCACGCTCTTTCATCAAGCGTCCAACTGCTGCTGCCGTAACACCTTTACCTACTGTGCTGACAACACCACCTGTAAAAAAGATGTACTTAACCGCCATTCAAACCTCCATCTGTCCGAAAAGGAAGTGGGGAGAGCATTAGATGCATGCTCTCCCCAATAAGTGCGATCAATCCAAGAAAATTCAATGCATCCATCCTGTTCTACCAGTATCGAAAGCCGGTGGCAAGCATGATGTTGGAAAATCCATTAGTGTGATAAAAGCTCTAGTAAATCATACAGAGACTATCAGTGCACCCGAAAAAAGTTTACCATACTTACTATCTTTTTTGGTTGCCAAACGATTGTGCAACAGTTTTTCTGTAAAATGATCTGGTTATCCTCGGAATTTGATATCGAGACATGGAAATGTGGACACCACTTCGTTCTTGCCCACATTTCCACATCTTCTACGATTACGTTTACAAATTTGCACCTTTACAA
>JAUWPO010000032.1 GCA_030611505.1 Chloroflexota bacterium | reverse complement strand
ACATTTCATCTGATTCTATGTGACCGAATACAAGACTCCGATGGATGAAAATACAAACGGGTTACTCCGTTAACGAATATTCATAGATTGTAATTGAACCCTGCTGGAAAACGGGCGCCAAATATCGCTGGAACTTCGCATCGTTTATGCCGTTTAGACAGATGATACTGTCCGGGGTGTACGTCGTTCGTTCTAAGGTCCCAATAACCACGAAGCGGATTTCGTATTGGTCCAGGATTTGCTTCGTCTCCTCCCAATCTCTGGAACAAAAAAGAAATTCCAAGTCGCTTTGACGGGATCCTATCTCTGCGCTTCCCCCCCGCCACTGGCTTTCATGCCCAACCCAACCCAGGACTGCAGGTGATCCGGAGTGGGTTGCGATGCGCGCATATCCAGTGTAGCTGCCGCCGGTTGGAGAAACTGCTTCAGCGATGACCCCGCTGGGAGCATCCTTGAGCCAGTTTATGGCGGCTAATTCGTCCGGGGATTGATTTTCTAGATATGCTGTGCTGTCGAGGGTCCATATCCCAGGTTGGAATCCGTTGGTCTTGGTCCACAAACTGAAGATGGGATACACCAGGCTCATCGCGACGATCACAGCGAGTCCCAGGCGGAATACGATCGTCCAGGGACGTTGAAGCGTTTTTAGCAGGACAGCTGAACCATAGGCTGCGCCAATCGACCACAACAGCCAGGTTTGGTAGTAGAACTTAAAGATCGTGTTAATGCGCCAGCCGAACTGGTCGCGCAGGTAGATGAAGTCCGGAACCAGCACCAACAGGATGCCCAGTAGCACTAGCAGCAGCGTATAAGCGTTTGGTAGAGCGAGAGGGGAAGAGCTGGATGAGCTTAAGGTTTCATTTGTGTTTTTCTCCCCTGACTTCTTGAAGATCTTAAGGAACAGCGCCAGGGTGAGGATCAGCAGCCCGGTGAGGGTGATCAACCCGCCAGGGCTGGTGATCCGGCGTGTAAATACTGCCGGGAAAAGGGCTTCTCTACCCGCAGCCCCTAAAGTACTCAGGTACAGCTCTCCGACCTGGGGGATAAATGTGGCTGTTATACCCAGTATCAGTGAGAACAGCCACAACAGCGCAATAATAAGCAGTGCAATCCTTAAGGCGCGTTTGAGATTCTCTTTTGATTGGGATATGTCACTGACCGAGGTTGTTAAATAAATTAGAAATGCCGCCACCGGAATTAGAAGTGCACCAAACATCACCCACAAATGAGCGCCGCGTGTTGCATAGATCAGGTTTGGGATGATTCCTCCAGCTTGCGAGGAAAATCCTAAATAGAACGGGAAATACATCAGTATGCCGCCAGCCCCGACCAGCAATCCTAGCCAGATGAATTCCTTCAGTGATTCGGTAAACGTCACTCTCGCATGGATCATCCTGCCGAGAGCGTAGCTTCCAGCGATGAGTGCCACAAATACCAGCGAATCCCAGGTATTTAAGAAAGCAACCGCACCCAGGGTGAAGGCGCTGAAGATATAATCCGCCGGTTGGAGATGGAGGTATCTGCCGATCTTTGCTGTGCCCGAATCTGAGGACAGCCATAAATGAAGGCCGCGTTCTCTTATCGAGCTGCGGTTATTAAAGATGCTGTACAGACCCAGCCCTGCAGCAGCAATCCCAGCGCCAGTTTTTATCATGCTGAGTGAATTAATACCTGCCCATAGGAGCGCGATTCCAAGCAGTACTGCCAGTACTGCCGCCCACATGATAGTGCGCAGGTTGACCCGCAGCTGGAACCATTTTAACTGCCCGCGACTGCTCCCCAACAGCAGGTTCAGAGACAGCGTCATGGCGAGCAGCGCGAATGGCATGACCAGTACATGGGGGTGCAGGTCCGCCAGCAAGTATGAGAAAAAGGGGAATTCGTCGATAATTTCTTTTGGGTTTCCAGTCAGATCATAATCCTGCACCACACGTGAAGCCCGCCACCACCACCAGAAACGGGACGGCACCCAGGACAGTTCTCCCGTAGGGGGCACATTTAAATCGTTAATATCCAGCCATGCCCAAAATTTTGAAGTCAGTTCACCGGAGTCATTCATGCGCCAAAAAAGACCCCGGTTGTGAAGCATGTGGAAAAAACCTTCTAAATTACTGACTATTAACAGGAAGAATGGACCTAATAAGGCGGAGATTGAGAATCGTGCAATGGATTGATCGTCCGGCGTTTCATGTTTGGTGGAAAGTGCAGCCAGGAGATTGTATACCAGACCGTATGCGCCAACTGCGCTGAGGGCAAATATCACGGATATCCCCAAATTAAAGGCGACTGCCCCGGTGACGCTCGTAATTTTCGCCAGCATCGCGACCAGAACATATCCGAAATAATAATAGGAAATTGCGTAGCCGGACAGCCAGGGATCGTGCGGTGGGAAGGTATCTGATTTCAGAATGGCGTTAATGAAGGCCAATTCCATCGGCTTTTCTGTGCCGGTGGCTTCAGGATTGGCAGCCCGCACGATTGTCCAACCGGCAAATGCCAGTATAAACAACAATTCAATGCCAATCACCAGGCGGTAATTAGAACGCCACCATTTCTTGATCTCTTCAAGACCAACGCTGCGCAGTGCCCACCCGCTGAGGATGAGAAGCAGGGTGATGGAAAACAGCAGACCTGTCAGGTCATTTGGCAGGATGTGGAGGGAAGCCAATAACCAGAAAAGATATCCCCAAACGAGGGTTCCCAATGTGCGGCTGAAAGCGTAGCCACGATCCGCTAAAGCCGGCAGCAGTCGGAAGGTAAGGGGAAAGGCAATTAGCCCTATGATTGAGATTGCCAGGTACCAGGCGATAAAGGAAAGCAGGTCAGTACTCATCTTAAACGATCACTTCGTAGATCACAGTTTCGCCGTCACGGTGAACTTCACGCCACATAATGCCCTCAGCAGCTTCAAATTTATCCAACCCTTGACCTGGATAATGGCCGCGCTCTTGCTGCCCTACGATAATATACTGCACGTCGTATTTGAGCAAGAATGATCGTGCCGCCTCCAGATCCGTGGTGTTGTAGAATTCATCGATCTCGGCGATGCGTGCGCTGACCCAGCTTCCAGGCAGCGCGGTTCGCTGCTGCTGCTGGTGCCATTCCCATCCTACAACGCCCGGCAAACCGGTATAGATTGAATAACGCGAACCCCAATGGTAAAGGGCACGCAGGTTGGCTTCGACGATAACCGGTGAACCGCTCACATTCTCTTGCAGCCACCGGATTGCACGGTAATCCTGGTTGAGATGCATCTCGCCCCAGCTATCTCTGTAGCGGGCGTGTTTCATATACGCCGAGCCGTCCAGGGTGTGGGGCGCTTCGGGCGCCATACGATCCTTGATCTTTGCCATAGTCGCCATCAATGGATAAAGCGCGGTCCCTATCAGCAGCACGATCAGGACGACCTGCCAGGACCGCCGCCATCCCGGGGACCAATCCACCAGACCAGAGAGCACCCAACCCAATGCAGCGGCAGCACTGACCGCAAACAGCGTCCATACCTGCAGATAGAACTTGAACACTGTATTCATGCGACCGATATCTCCAACAACCACGATGGCTTCCACAGCAAGTGTCAGGATCAAACCGGTTCCAACCAGGAAAAGCACGAACCGTTTGCTGTCCGGCATATTCGGTCGCAGTATCAAGATTCCAGCCCAGGCTGCAATTGGCAGCACAAACCAGGCTATTCCGACTTCGGTGAAAGTCAAGCCTAAGATCCCCGCTCCAAGCAGTAGAATGCCGCCCAGGATCAGTCCCTTGTATGTCGCCAGCTTGCGCAGGGCTGATACCGGGGTAGCAGCCATCCAATTGATCGTCTCCCAGATCATCCAGGAGATGATGACGAACAGGAACAAGCCCCAATGTGTCAGGTATGCATGAAGGGGGGTATGGGAGCCTTTCCACAGGTCCAGCTTGCCGTACCCAAAAGCCGACCATTGTGTGTACGGCAGGTAGAGCAGGTATGTCAACAGGACCAGCAGAATGATCCCAGCAAGCGTTACGATCGTCCTGCGGACCAGGTCAGGCAGTTTCGCAAGCAGTGGTAAGTTCCGGTATGTTTTTTCCGAAGGTCGCTGGTAGAACCAGATTGAATAACCCAGAATGACCACGCTCAGCGCCAGGTAAGGGTAAAAGTCCGCCGTATTCGTAGGGCGTAAAGCGCCGATGGCTAGACCCGCCAGGAGAAAACTGGCAGAAAAACCGAGCACACCCTTCCAGCGTACCCGCCCCAGAACAAAAGACAGGCATATCGATAAGACCAGCAAAGCAATTGGTAAAGCAAATAAGTGCGCGTGCAGGTCGGCGTACAGGACCGTAAAATAAGGAAATTCAGTTATTGGCTCGATGTCGCCGCCCGCCGGGATGATCCGGCTCGGCAGCCAGTACCAGTCCCCGATGCCGTATGGAAGGGAAGCGCCCTGTAGAGATAGGATAAAACCGCGCAATGTCCAGGCAAAGCGTGTCAGCAAATTTGCGCCTTCTAAAACTCCGCCAGGAGCTACTATCTTTTGATAGCCCTGCACGATCAAGCGCACTGTGCCCAAATTCCCCAACACCGCCATGCTCAGCGCGCCAGCCAGTCCGATCCAAAATGGATGCGGAGCTTTAGCAGAGACCGGCGTGCCATATGAATCGTTGACAATGTTATCTTTATATGCCGAATTATCAATTACCTTTGGACGGTTGCAGTATAAATTCCATGCCAGGGAAAACGCGCCGAGAGCGATCATGCTGAACAAGGTTGGCAGAATGAGGTTGTAGGCAACTGCTGGCACAATCCCCAACCATTTTACGAGCACACCGACGAGCACAAAACCGTAGTAATAGTAATTCAAATAACCGCCAGCGTACCAGGGATCGTACGGGGGGAAGGAAGTGCTCTTCAGGACGGCGTTGAAATACGAGAAATCCATCGGTTTCTCGCCGCCCTTCCAGGGATGCCAGAGATCCGGATTTCCGAAGCGCACCAGCAGGAAGGAGACGAAAAACAGCAGGGTCAGGATCTCGATCATCAAGAAATAGCGCGGTTTCTTCTTTAGTTCGCGGCGCAGTTCGTCCCGCTGGCGGTAAGCCAAAATTGCAGCGATCACTACCATGCCCGCCAGTGCTGCGGTTATAGTCGGGCGCGAAAATGGAATACGAAATGACCCTGCCAGCCAGACCAGGTAACTGAGGATCAACAAGCCGGTCGTGCGTGCCAGAGGATATCCGCCGTCAGCTAATCCGGGCAGAGCTAACCGTAAGACCGGATAAGTGATGATCCCCAGCAGACTGATGCTCAGATACCAGATAATTACGCTCAGCAGTTGGTAGCGGTTTTGAAGGGCGGAGGTGTCAAAAAGCTCAGACCAGGTGCCGCCTTGCTGTTGTTCTGCCAGGCGGTAGTCGGGCAGCATCAAATTGGTGGGTTGGGGAGGGAATTTCATGGGGGGCATTCGTGTTACCTGCGAGAAGTCCACCGATCCCAATGCATTCCGTACTACCTGGGGATCGTAATCCTCAGTTTTCTGGAACACGAACACTTTCGGGTGGTCGTAAACCGTGAAGGCTTCTTCAGCGAACTGGTCGTTCAACTTCAGCGGTCCGATTGATGGATCTGATTGAAATACTTCTACCAGTTCGAAACCCAGGTCACCCTGGAACATGCCCGGTTTGGCGACGTTGTAGCACCATTCAATGCTGCGATCTGGCGGGCAGCCCAAAAGCTCGCGGTAATAGATCGCCGTCATCGGAAACCTTTCGGGTATACGCGGCAGGCTGCCCCATTGTCGGCTGGATGAGATCAGGAGGTATTCTGACTGGTCCAGGATGCGGGTGAAGCGCGCCAGCTTCTGGGGATTATCTTCCCAGTACATGTTGAAATTCAGATCGAGAGGGTATATTCCCGCAAAACCGTCGTACCCATCCAGACGAAGCGGTAAACCGTCGTCCCAGTCTCCTTCGTTTGCGACCCCTGCACCGCTTATGGATATCGCCCCGCCTGCGGCGGTTAATTGCAAGTTCAGGGTGTATTCTCTTACCTGGGTGAGGGAAATGGGCTGTTCGAGCAGCAATAAATATCCTCCGTCACGCGGATCACGCTTGACGGACACTTCGGACGAAAAGACGGTTAATTCTTCGCCCTCCTCGGTGAGCGATAATAAAAAGGACGCCGGGACATAACCGTTTTCCTGATCGCTTACTGGTGACAGCCGGATTTGTTTCAACACCCCATTCGTTTGCGGGACAAATTGGATGGACAGCGGGGAGGAAAAATTAAGCACAGCTTCGTTCGTGTGCAGGTGTTGTTCGCTCAATTCTTCTGCGGAACTGGCATCGACAGGATGGATGCCTAAAGCGACCTCGCCGGAGGTTGAGATCTCCGCAGTTTCTCCACCTAATTCCAGTGTAAATACGTACCTCCTGTCTGGATCCAGCAGCAGGGGTTGGTCGAGAGTAAACGTGTATCCTTCCCCGGCGGTATCACCGGGGGGCGAAAAACTGGAACGGACTTCTGCGCTGCTGGCGGTAAGATCCTCAGATCCAGCAGCCGGGATTATGGTCAGCTTCAAGGTTTTTTCATCCCAGCTAATCAGCCAGCTATCCAGCAAGCTAGATAGCCGGCTATCAAGGATGTCCTGCACGTGCGGCATGTAAACTTCGCTCAGAATTCCCCCTGCCTTTGGAACAAATTCCCTGCTGTACGGCAGCCCGGGCGTGATGGTGAAATCATAGGGGAAAGGAAGCGGCTGGTTGGTGATTCCCTCATCCGTCTGTATGCGAAGGTTGATCGCTCCTGGGATGTTCTGATAAATCCAGCGCGAGGCTTCAATTCGTGTTACCGGGCGATTATAGATGCGGGTGAAACCGAATGCGTATGCCAGTGCAGCTGCCAACACTGCGACACCCACCAGAACGATCAGGACTCTCCCCAACGGACGGGAAGAACCACCTTCAGATCCCGCACCTTTCTCCCCGGAGGTGGGAGAAGATCGACTGCGAACGCGGTCATAAAGGGCGACCAACCCCCAGGCTGCAAAAATCACCAGAGCCGGGTAAACAGGAAGCTGGTAGCGCATAGAGGGGTTTAAGGAGAGCGATTGCCAGGTGAAATAAGCCGCTGTCCAGCCCCAGAGCAGAGCGTGCTGCTGCCATTCATTGGTGCGCTGCAAGACGCTCACTACCATGCGCCAACCAGCCCACAGGAATCCAAGTCCGGCAAGGATGCCCAGCGGAAGACCCAAGCCCCACAGGACAAGATTCTTGCCGGAGAACAAAAATGATCTACGAGCCCACTGCATCGCAGGAGGGAAGTCCACATCTCCACTGCTTTGTGCTCGCAGTTCACGAATGTTAGCCAGCCATTGGGGATTTGGCTTCAGACCTAAGAAACCGGGTCCGCTGAAGGCGTAGGGCTGCAGTATGCGGAAGGTGATTGCGCTGATGACACCTGCCAGAACCAGATACCAGAAGGCTTGAATGCCGCGCTGGATGCGTTCTTCGCTGGGGAACCTGGTTAGTCGGATGGCGATTGCGGCAGGCAAAACCAGCGCCATTGGAGCAGCGTTCAACTTCGAGGCGACCGCCATGCCAAAGGCTAAACCAAATCCCAGTGCAGGAAGAAACAAGGGATGCCGGGCAGAGCGTTCTATACGTGTCCAGATGTTAGTGGGTGCGGTTTCTGGCGCGTGTTCGAATTCAACCTGCTGGTTTGAACTTGAGCCCCAGGGTCTGGTATCGGTCGCGATGCGCAAAGCAAAATAGAACGCCAGAAAGGAGAAGAAGTTGATGAATGTATCCATCGTGAAGTAGTGCGAGAGCTGGATCTGCAGCACCGCCGCGGCGGAGAATGCTGAGGCCAGAAGTGCCACTCTTCGATCGTACAATCTGCTGGCTACCAGGTACACCAGCAGTACCGTCAACATGTCCACAAGTGCGGAAAGTGCCCGACCCACCTGGGTCATCTCAGCGAATCCAGAATGACCGAACACCCATTGGACGATGTAGCGGGTTACGAACATGGGTAAAGTACCGTAGACATAAAACCCGTGTCCACGGTTATGGGGGTTCAAACTCGAATTGGGGGTGTCAAAGTATTCGCCAAAACTCTCGACCGGGCTTATGTCCGTGCCGACCCACACCAGAAACCGTTCGTCGGGATGTAGAAATTGGTTTTCGCCCCAGAATATCCCCGTCGCCCTGAAATAGACGCCCGTTAACAGCACCAGGATGAGGAGTAAATCAAAAATCCATACCCTGGAATACTTGCCTTGTGATGGAGTTTGCTTTGAAACGTCAGGAATCATAAATAAAAAACCCTGGAGCAGGAGATTTGAATCGTGGATACTGGATATTACTCGTCGATTTGCTCATCAGCTTGCGGGGGAACGAAGAAAATGAGGAAATCCTTCGATTCTACGGCAGAATCGAAAACCTGGAACCAGCCATCCTCGTAATACTGGGGCAGCGCATTGATCGCCGTTTCATCCAGGGGATGGACGATGAATATTTTTGGGGATGGCACAGCGAGCGTGGTGTCCAGTTTTTCCGTGAACAGGGCGAAATCTATGTTTGGATAACCGGCGTTGATCGAAACCAGGCGGGTATCAGCCCAGTGAGGGTATCCCATCACCCAGGCGCTGTCAGGACTGCCAACCGTTTCGGCGAAGCTGCGGATCACTTCACCAATTTCGCTCGTGTTGTGGGCAGAGGTGCGATACTGCTCATAATACTTGGTAAACACCAGGTCATAGTTTACTAGAGCTGACCAGGCGAAAAGGATGGCAAATGCACCCCAGGCAAACCGTGTACCCCACACAGCGCCCAAGCCTTTTTCAAAGCCGGTCATTAATCCATCGAGAGCGATGCCCACGAGTAGGAACACCGGTATCGCTGCGCCTCCTGTCCGGTAAAGGTTGGGGTTTTCGGTCGGAAACGCCAGGGATAAGATCGACGGCAGCATAAGCAGCGGGATGGATAGTATAAGGAAGAGATCCAGCCAATGACGTGCCCGGATATAGCGGATGAGGAGCAGCGCCGCTCCTATGTAGAACAGCGCTCCAGTGACAACGCCCAAGGCTGGATAGTCCGGGATGGATGTCACCCACACGACTCCATCGGACCATGAGAACATGCTGATGGCGCTCCAAAGGTTGCCCAGAAATACCAGCACGAGCTGCCCGAATGGTGCCCCACCGCTGGTACCTAACCGGCTGAACATGCGACCGGAAAAGCCACCCGGGTCCTGGATGACATATCGCAGCAAGGGTACAGAAACTACCAGGGCTATCAGCGCCAGTAATATACTCTGCCAAAGCACCTGGCGGCGCAGTCCGTGTGAGTCCTTGTGCAGCAGGTAAAGCGCTATTGCCGCGATCACAACTAGCGGCAGGATGCGGTTGGCGCTGTAGCCGTATAATCCCAACCCCAGGGAAAGACCTGCCAGCAGGTAATCATTGCGGTTTGAGGTACGGATTCCCCGCAGTAAGAAATACAAGGTGGCTGCAGTGAAGAGGAAGAAAAACGGCAGGCGCATTCCAGCGCGTGAAACCACGTTACCCCAATATGAAATTCCGGCGAAAATGAATGCCAGCAGACCAATCCGGCGATTGCCAACTTCTTTACCCAACATGTAGATAAACGGCAGAGCGAGGATACCGATTAAAGCTGCGCTGATCTTCAACGTGAGGAAGTTCAAACCGGCATTGAATATTAGGTGCAAACCTGTCACTAGGTAGAACTGCAGCGCTTCACGCCCTCCATTGCGGGGAAAGAAGATGTGCGGCTGACCCTTCAAGATGTCCAGAACATCCAGATATTTTTCGGCGTGATCGCTGACCATCTCTGGGGGAACCTGATCCAGCCTGTAGAAGCGAAAGAATATCACCACCGCAGCGGTAATTAAAACCAGCAGCGTCCAGCGGGATAGTAATACGCTCCATTGTTCTCGAGGGTAGTTTGCCTTTAGCTTATGGAACCAGGATTCTTGTGTGGATGCATCTAACCAGAAAGCGCGCATAAGAAAGGCGGTGCTTGAAATCAGGAGCGTAATATTTAATACGGAGAATAGATTTCCCCCGGATGCCAGAAATGTGATCACCGAAAGCACGAGCCCAATAACCAGGGGAACTGTCCTCACTTTGAGATGATCTGTCCGGGTCTCCGTCTCCGGAGATGGACCTGGCAGCCATTCCCCACGCATGTAAGCCCACGCGATTGCGAGCAGGGACAATATTAGCAATGTCGTTCCCAGGATGGGGTTGCGCACAGGGTGGGAAAAAGACCACTGGGCAGCCAACCCCAGCGAGAGCGCCAGCAGGGCTCGCCAGGGAAAAGTAAACGAAGCCAGCGGTTCAGCAGCCGCTTCCGGTTCCACCTCTTTTGTTTTCGGCTCGACCGGCAGCGGTTCCTGGAGCGGCTCTTCAGCGAGTTCCGATTCTCCTGTTATGGATGCGGGAATCTCGATTTTGGTCCTTTTCCAGGGCGTCAATAGTGACTTTACGTAATCAAGAACGCTGGGTTCTTCCATAAACTCATCCGGGCTTCAATTTCACAGCAGTGGTTTACACTGCCTAATATTGCGAGGCTTGTCCTGAGCCTGAAGTGGAACTGACGACGAAACAATCTCCTCATCAAGCAGTGGTCTATACTGCTGAAGCAGTGTTCTGTACTGCCGGTTTCCTGGGCTCCCACGCCCAGGGGATGAAGGGGTTGAATTATTGAAAAACACAACGATGGTCTTGATGTCAACGTGATGCGTACAGGTAGCCCAAATATGGATGCACAAAATTCGGATATGTTTTTACGTCAAAACCTTTACTGGCAAGAAAATCAACCAGATCTTTGTGGGTGTACGCTTCTACGTCATCATGATATTCCATAACTATCCTCTCAATACGCTGCAAGACAATATCCGGCGTGTTAAACAGGATGACAAATTCAGCGCCTTCGCAATCGATTTTAAGCAGGTCGCAGTGCGCCAGCCCGCACCTTTCGAACGCATCTTCCAAGGACAAACTGGGTACAACCAGTTCGTTTCCCTGGGATTCTACCTCACCAATCGGACGGCTTTTATATTGACCAGGGTCACTGGCACTGGTATCGATTGCAAGTTCCGTGCTGTGGGACCATATGGCTTCGGGATAGACCCGTACGTTTGAAACCTGATTGAGTTTCAAATTCTCCAGCAACAACGAGTATGAACCCTGATTTGGTTCGAATGCGACCACCTTATTTTTGGGATGCCGTACCCCTGCCAGGATTGAAAAATCGCCGATACCAGCGCCAATGTCGACTACTGTCCATCCATCGCCTATAGGCGTGCCGTATTTCTCGTAGAAGCGGTCAAGAAACGTCTCTTTGATGGTCCAGATATCCATTACCCCGCGGGTCTTGAAGCGGATCCCGCTTTTTGATAATTCGACAACCCGACCCCCTGCTGCTTGCATCCCTAAAAATAAACCCAAAATGTACAGCCGGGGCTGCATTTCAGCCAGTAGTTTCCAGATTGAAGCCAGGTAATAAGGATATTTTTTCGAAGTCATTGAATTTAAATTAAAACCGTTTACGTTGTGCAATATAGAACGTACACACACCATCATCTCGGATTGGATTTTCTTCAAAATGCTTATTGGTGATGTAATAAGGCAGAGCCAGGTTCCACTTTTGAGGTACCAGTATCCACTTGCCAGTAATTTTGCGGCTGACCAGGGATGGCAGACCGAAATAATGTCCCCATTCGGTCACCCGCATGGCATCCGGTGAATAGTAATGCCACCACTTATCGATAACAAACCCGGCCTCATCCAAGCGTGTCTGCCAGACTTCTGGTGGATCCAGGTGATGGTGGCGGGCGATGCGGTCGAAGAAGCGGCGGTAGGCATCGCTCAGGGCGGAGAGCCTCATTTTTTTGAAAGTCCGGCTGATTGATAAGTTGGAATTGAAGTTGTGATTGGGGACGCTGAACACAAAAGGCGCGCCTGGTTTCAGCACACGACCGACCTCTTTGAGCACATCTTCTATACCAGGTATGTGCTCGAGGACCGAGTTGCTGATCGCGCTGCCAAAATAGCGATCAGGGAACGGCATGCGACCGCCGTCTGCTTGGATGAGGGAGTGGTAACCGCCTCGCCGCGCCGCTTCACGGATGGGATCGCTCCAGGGATCTAGACCAACATCAAGCTGGTGGTCAAAAGCCACGGTGGCGAAATGCCCATCCCCGCAGCCAACGTCAAGAACCGGAGCAGGCAGATCAATATCATAGTAAAAGCGAGCCTCAACTGCGCGCAATAGGGCGCGGAAGTAGGGCAGCTCAAATAAATGCTGCCAGAGATAGTCTTGGGTGGGATAATTTTTTTTGTTATCTGAAGATTGACTGTGATTGGGCATAATTAAGAATTGCTAAGGCATCAACACATCCGTCGTTGCATAGATTCCTCACTTCGTCCGGAAGGACAATGCCTGATATTCCAGTTATTACTCCTTCTTATGATCTTTCAAGGAGTTAAAAATATCTTCGTACTGGGCTGCGACCGAATCCGGTGTTGAAAGTTGTATAAGCGCCTCAGGATCGCCGCGGTAGGCATCGGGGTTCTTGAGTACGGCGATCAAAGCTCGGGCAAGTTCCTGGGCATTAGCAGGTGGGACGATGATACCCATGCGGGTAACCTCAACCGGTATACGCACGCCCGGCAAATCTGAAGCGACAACCGGGGTACCGCATCCCATCGACTCTACCTGAACCAGTCCAAAAGATTCGGTGCTGTTTATGCTGGGCAGCACCAGCACCTCACTCTCGTGGAAAAAAGCCGCCATCTCCTCGGGCGTCAAAATGCCCAGGAACGACCAGTGATCGTCCAGGCGCTCGATGATGGGCGTCAGACGAGCGGCATAATCTTCTTCCCCTATTACATTCTGGTGCGGACCAACGAACAGCACTCGTGCTTGGGGAATTTCTTTCAAAACCAGTTTCAGTGCCTCAGCCAGATATTCGGCGCCCTTTTCGCTCGCCAGACGGGCTGCCATCCCGATGATGCGCTGCCCGGGACGGATATCGAATCTCTCCCGGAAAGCCTTGATGTCAGCGTCGGCAGCTCTGGCTACTTCAGCGGGGGGGAAGATGGGCTGCACTTTATCGATATAGCGGCGCAGAAAAGGCGAGTTTTCGGCGTAGTCGCGCGAATTATGCACTATGACACAAGCAGCGGATGCGGTTATGTGATTAGCTGTGTTTGACACCCGGTTTGCGATGGAATGGATTAAGCCCGTGGGCAGGCGCAGGTCGCAGTGGTAAGTCAGCACGACCGGTTTTCCCAGAGCGCGGCTGATAAGAGCAATTGGTGCAGCGTCCAACTGAGGGACATGCAGGTGCACGACATCTGCCTGGCGCACAAATTTCCATGCCCAGTACGGCATGCCGGGCATGATCACTCCTTTACTGATCCGCATCCGCACATCCAACCGCACGATCTCTACACCGTCGAGTTTTTCGCGGGCTGGCAGGCTATTCTCGTACCTGGAAGTAAGGATAGTGACATGGTGCCCGCGTGCGGCGAGCGCGCGCGCTTCACGCTCTGCGTAGATTGTGAGTCCCGAATAATGTGGGCGGTAGTAGGTTAAGACAATTAATATGCGCATAGGTTTGATTTACAAACTCAGGCAGCCTCGTCACCCGGGATTCGGCGCAGGCGGTAGTACAAACCGCTTATTGTCTCTCCGTCCCTGGCCAGTGCATAAACTCCCAGGACGCCGGTGATGAGGTAATTGAGCAAATGGGCGGTCAGTGCGTAAGCCAGTGCCACCGAAGTGCTCAGACCGAATACCGAGAGCGCTGCAACTGTTGCAAGTTCAAAAACTCCCACGGCTCCTGGTGAGGAAGGCGCTGCTATCCCCAATGCTGTCACAGCCAGACTGAATGCCGCCCAGAGAAATTCTCCGTCGGGGAAGAAAGCCAGCAGCAGCAGATAATATTGAACCAGAGCGATGCCCCAGTTAACGATCATCCAGGCGATTGTGCGCAGGAAGCGGCTTGTATCCGTCAAGACTGATAAACCGCTGATGAATCTGGGTAATTGGGTGCGCCCGATCCTATTTAATACTGCCCAGCGGGAGGTCAGCTTTTCAAACTGTGTTAACGCCCATTCCTGGTTGCGAGCCAGCAGGTAGAGAGCCGCAAGCCCGGTTAACACCAGGGCGATCGTGCCCACCGCTGCCTGCCATGCCCAGCTTGCGCCCACAACGAACGACAGTGTGCTGAGCAGCAATCCGGCTGCCATGGCTACATCCAGGGCTCGTTCGATCAGAATGGTGGAAAAGACCTCCCAGAAGCTCAGGGCAGCTTTTCCGGAAAGCAAAAAAGCGCGCGCCACTTCACCCAGGCGGAAGGGCAGGATGTTGTTCAGCAGGTAGCCCTCATTAACAGTGGAAAAAACCTGCTTGTAGGTTGCTTTCTCCTGCAAGAGGGTGCGCCAGACAATCGCCCGCACCCCCAGCCAGACCACCGCCAGCAGCCCAGCCAGCGCCACCAGACGGTAATCAGCCAGACGCAAAGCTTCCACCAGCAGACGTATGTCGGCGATATAGAAGACCGCCGCCAGGGAAATGGCAGAAACAATCAAGCCCGGTAAAATTCGCTTCCAGTCTTTGTTGGGTGAATCTTTGTTGGGTGATTCTTTGCTGGGTGAATCTTTGTTGGGTGATTCTTTGCTGGATGAGTTAGAAGCAGTGATTTTATGTCTCCTAAAATCGCAATCCGGAAAGAGTACCATCCGGTGGGGGGATATTGGTTCTTAAACCTTCTCCACGAACAGGGGAAGTATACTAGATTATGCCCCTCTCTGTCATGCTGAACCGGAGTGAAGCGGAGGAGAAGAATCTTCATCACCGCCGAGATTTTCGGAAGTTGTACTGCTGAACTGCGACTGATCTTACCCTGGGCGTGGGAGCCGGCTCACCTTAGGTGGGCGGCTCAAAATACGTGAGCTTGGCATATCCGGCTCAAAATACATGAGCTTTGCATACTCCGTATGGGCATACTCCGTATGGGCATACTTCGTATGCTTGGCAAAATGCATGATTTTTTCCTGGGCGTGGGAACCCGGGCGGCAATACAGCAGATCAATAAAGGGCAGCGATCAGATCACGGATATTGGATTTTAATCGCCCTGGATATTCCAGCCGCGCCAGAAACTCGACGTTACCTTTTGGCCCCCGCAGGGGTGATCGTATCAATCCTTTTACACCGTAACCCAATTCTCGAGTGAAGTCCAGCACTTCGCCCAGCACCTGGCGGTGGATGGCGGGATCGCGGATCACACCCCGACCGCGCGAGGCTTCTTCCCGCCCGGCTTCAAATTGGGGCTTGATCAGGGCAATTATGGAATTGCTCTGGCTCTCCCGAATTTCAGGTGAAATGGAGGGGCTGTCTCTTTGAAACCAGCCTTTGAAGACCGGCAGCAGGATTTGTAGAGAGATGAACGAAGCGTCAACCGTTATAACGCTCACCGGTTCGGGTAGCCGCTCTAAATATCTGGCGTTTTGTTTCTCCATTACGACAACGCACGGGTCCTGCCTAATTTTCCAATGCAGGATGCCTTTGGCGACATCTATGGCATACACACGCGCCGCACCGTGCTGCAGCAGGCAATCAGTGAACCCACCCGTCGAAGCGCCCACATCCGCGCACACCAATCCTTTTACGTCAAATTGAAACGAATCCAGCGCCGCAGCCAGCTTATCTCCGCCACGCGAGACGTAGCGCGGTCCCTGGTCGACAGCCAGCGCCGCATCTGGGACGACTTTTGTGGATGGTTTGAACACGATCTGTTCGTCCACACGCACCTGCCCTGCCATGATCAACTTCTGGGCTTGATTGCGGCTCTCCACCAGGTCACGTTCAACGAGTAAGAGATCAAGACGCACCTTTGACATACATCAATTTTAGCACGGATGAGAATATAATTGGGCGCTGTTCAACTGTCGAGCGAGGTGTACACTTGATTGGGGCGTGTAAGAGCTCGCAAGTGTTTCAAATTATCCTGGACTTTGCTTGCTTACATTAATGGTCTGGATTTTTGTTACTTATTATGAAGCGACGAGAATCCATGTCCCCCTTCTACCAAGCATTCGAGCGTTTGCAAGAATACCGAGCCTCTCACCCTCCATAGTTAGGCTGGATAAAAGTTTCGCTTATCAAGTTAGTAAAAATAATCATGAAGGAGAAAACAACGCAATATTGTCAACCCAAAGTAGAAATGTCCCCTAATTCTGCAAAGTAGAGATGTCCCCTTTTAGAGGGACAATACGCGGTTTCAACCCCAAGATTCTTATCCGAGGGAGTTTATCTGCTCCTGCGCCGTTGAAACTATCTCATTGGAGGGCATCTTCTATTAATAAGAGCGAATTTTGAACCCGAAAACTTGGAAATCCCTCGTTTACTGCTACAAATTCGTTGGATGCCTCCACCGCGCCTTTCATGACTATCGCAAAATCCCCCGCTTTTACCCCATCAGTAATAAATTACAGCACAAGCATAAATAATTATATTCTCTGCTTCTTATAATTTTATTTTGAATCAGCAAATCGACTAATCACATTGCTTTATAATGTATTCTATGGGAGATTGCTGATGGAAAAACCCAGAGAAAAATTGTTACTTCATAACGATGCAAAGGAATTAAGAATAGAGGAATTATTATCCATCATTCTTGGTCATGGAACTGCGAATATCAACGTATATAAGTTGAGCGAACATCTAGCTGATTTTCTAAGATCGAAGTTAAATCAGCAAATTACAATAGATGATCTCACACAATTTGAGGGGGTTGGAGAAGCTAAGGCTGCACAAATATTATCTGCTCTCGAATTGGGACGTCGTTTTGCTTCAAATTCTATACAAAAAAGATTGTCAGATGATAATTGGGATTTTGCAGATTTGAAGCAGTCTGAAAGGCAGTATGGAGTGCATTTCTTTCACCACTACACAGCCAAATTTATTCCACAGATACCTTCAAAGATAATTAAACAATTCGCAAAAAGCAATGACATTGTCGTAGATCCATTTATGGGTTCGGGTACAGCTTTAATAGAGGCTAAATTGCTTGGTTGTCATTCTTATGGATTAGATACAAATCCATTAGCTGTTAAAATTGCTAAAGCTAAAACCATGCTAATGAATGAGACTAAAGCCAAGGAAATTGACAGATTTCTAGAATGGGTCGAAAAAAGAAAGAGGTATCCTGATAAAGCAAGCATAAATTCATTAGAGCAGGATCCATTTCCTGTTATAAAGTCATGGTTCAGGCCGGACGTTGCATATAAAATCAATTTGATATTGAACGAAATTAATAATTATTCACCTGATGTTCAAAATTTTTTACAGATTGGTTTATCCACATTACTGAAAGGTATGAGTAATGCACGAATGGATTCTGTAACGCCGGTGCTCCCTGAAAATCCAATATATACTGACAAGAAACATTACTATCGAGAAGTAAACAATCTTACTCGTAAAATACCTGTATATGGGAGGGTGTATTCTCAAATAAACAGGATGAAATATGCAATTATGTATTTAAATAAAGAAACAGATAACAAATTAGTATGTAAACCGATTATTGGAGACGCCAGGGAATTAAGTAAGCATGTGAAACATTGTGATTTAATTGTTACATCGCCGCCATATTGGTCTGCTCAAAATTATGCCCGAATTCATATGTTGTCATTTAAAATATTTGACATAAAAACTGAAGAAGGCAAGGAGATTGGTAGAGTGAGTACATCATATTTGGATGATATGGAAATTGTATTCAATCAAATTGCATCCATTCTAAAGGGACATTTTGCATTGGTTATTGGTGAAGATATTAAAAAAAGATCTAATGAGAGGTTGTTCTCAATTGCCCAACGAATCGGCTTTCATCATGTCGATACAGTTACGAGGAGAATAAGCAATCAAGTTTCACGTGCGAAACAGATCAAGATAGAATTTATCTATATATTCAGGATCTAGGAGTATTTACATGGTTTATTTTGATTTTGGTATGGATGTAGTTGATAGAATGATCAACGAATTAATAAAAGCAGAGAAATATATCCGTATAGCAATATTTCAACTTCATAATCAGCAAGTGTTTGAGGTGTTGAATCTAAAGTTGAAGAGTGGTGTGGAAGTCGAAATATTTACTCTACCTTATGACAGCATTAATAAGGATGTTCAGAAAGAGTTATAAATCAATTTGAAAGTTTACAAGCAGTGGGAGCAAGGCTACATTTTTGCAAGTGGAATATTGGTGATCCGGAAAGGACATCAACTGCTGTCGGAAGATGGTACTCCTTTCATGGAAAGTTTATAGTCACAGATAAATCAGCAGTCTCGCTATCAGCAAACTTTATCGATCAAAGTGAACTGGATGCCGTATTGATATTTGAAAATGATATCGATAAAATTAGTGAATACAATAACAAATTCGATGAATTAGTAGAGCTTTTTGTGTTACCGGTAGCTAATTCTAATGGCACTATCCGAAAGAATATCATTGATACGAATATCCCCAATGTTCAATCATTATTTGAGCTGCCGCGAATTATTGAGACCGACACTCACAAAGATCATTGGATAACGGATTATCCATCAATTCTATGTCCTGATGGTCTGGTTTTAAATGACCAATTACTATTTTGTCCTTTCGATGTAAAAGGGAGAAATCTGATCATAGATTTGATCGAGGAAGCAGACAAATATGTTTATATTTCAACTGAAAGTTTTACCGATCTAGATATTGCTGATTATTTAGTAAAAAATTCATTGGGGAATATTGAAATCCGAATTCTGACTGGTGCTACTAGTATGGATTTCACCGACAGAATGCAGAAGATGCTTCGCAATTTGATTGCAAGCGGGATCTCAGTTCATACTATTGACGGAAATATTCATGCCAAGCTATTGATCACAGATAGGCGAGTGACAGTAAGTTCTATAAACCTGAATAAGATAGGTCTTGGATTTAAAATGTCATCACTGCTTTGGAGGGAAAACACCGAAACCGCCACTATTTGTAGTGATCAGGAAGTTATTGCCGATGCAAAGTCGCAGTTTGAAACCGTATTTTTAGACAGCATCGATATTGCTAGCTTATTAGCAGAAAAAATCGAGTCAGAAGTCACCAATATATTCATAAAAATTTATGGGTTAAGATCTAGGAAAGAGGTAAAAAGACTATTTTCAAGACTGATTTTGCATCAGGAGATAAGTGGAAAACAAGTCGTCCTTAAAATTGGGAATATTACAGCTAAACTGATGTCAACTTTCAATCGCGAAATGGTACGAAAGGATGATTTTTTAATGGCGTTAATTCTTTATTATCTGTCTGAACGGAAGCAAGACTATGACCAACTTGACGATAAATTAAGTATACTTGAGACGCCCGTTGACCTTCCAAATTTGCTACACAATCTTAGCTCTGATGGTTTTATTGAAAAAGATGGCGATTATTATAAATTACGTATAGAATCCTTATTTTAAGGAGAATCTTATGATTTGTGATATTAAAAATGATGATTGTATAAAGTATTTAGAGGAATATCAAGGCATTGATTTTGATCTAACATTTTTAGATCCTCCGTTTAACCAATCCAAAGACTACCGAAGCCACGACGATAATATGACACCCCGTAAATATTGGGATTGGATGGGTGAGGTATGTAATATTGTTTTCCAAAAATCATCTCAAGGCGCAGCTATTTATTTTATGCAGAGAGAAAAAAACGCACAATACGTATTGGATGCCTTAGTAACTTCGGGGTGGACGTTTCAAAACCTGATAATTTGGAAGAAAAAAACATCCGCAGTACCAAGCAACATCCGTTATGGCAAGCATTATCAGATAATCGCATTCGCCACAAAGGGTTCATCCCCAAGAGTTTTCAATAAGCTTAGGATAGATCCTCCGCTCTTGGTGACAGATAAGTATCAGAGACCTAATGGCATGTTTGTTACAGATGTTTGGGATGATATTAGGGAATTAACGTCTGGATATTTTGCTGGCGATGAGCCTTTACGGTATGAGACTGGCGAGAGAGTTCATAAACAACAATCACCTGTTGATTTGTTAGCTAGGATAATTCTCTCATCTACGAATGTTGGGGATTTAGTTTTTGATCCATTTGCGGGAACGGGAACGACATTAGTAGTAGCAAAACAATTACACAGAAATTCAATTGGTGTAGAAATAGATGAAAAAAATAAAAATTTTGTCAGGAAAAGGATAGAGAGTCCACGCCCT
>JAUWPO010000157.1 GCA_030611505.1 Chloroflexota bacterium | reverse complement strand
GATGGCGAAGGTGAGCTGGTGGTAGGGGATGGAGAGGGTATTGAGGTGTTCGTGGGTAGAGTGGTCGCCGGGGATGGAGTCAGAGATTTGGTTGTAGAGCCGTTTTGAGGGGGCGTGGATGTTACATTCGACTCGCTTTGGCTGGAAATGGTCGCGCTGCAGGCTGTAAGAGTCAACAGCAGTACTGTGAGGTATAACTTTTTCATAATACTCCGGTGGAGAATTTTGGAATTTCAAAGGGCAAACAAGCCCTCGCAGTCATCAAGGCATCCAACGTGATGTTTGTGTTTGATTGAAGGAATCTCTTATAAATTCACAGGTTCTTTCGAATTGGAGGTGGAAATTTGCCGGCGTTTTACTCGACCGCGCAAGCTGTTGGCAGCTTTGCGAACTGCCGGGATTCGTATAAGCAGCAGGAAGGCGAGGACCAGACCAAAGGCTAGTGATCCCAGGATGTCACCTTGCAAGCTGAAGAGATCGCCTTTCTTAGCCCAGGCGTAGTGCACGATCACCAGACCTGCTGCCAGGTAGATAAACTTGTGCAAGCGCTTCCAATTTTTGCCCAACTTCTTCATCCACCATTTGAACGATGTGACGGCTAACAATGCCAGAATTGTACCAGCCGCCAGACCGACGATCACGAAGCGCTTTTCATAAAATTCGATTTTTAACAAAGACCAGTCAAATGCGTAATCTATGCCCACGAAGATAAAGAAATGAAATGCAGCGAACATGAACGTAAACAACCCTAGAGTGCGGCGTAATTTAAGTGTCTGACGGAGGCCAAAAAGTATATTAAGCGGGGTGCATGCCAGGGTGAGAGTCAGGAAGATAAGGGCAATTTTACCGCTGTGCTGCATGGCGGTCTGGATGGGGTTGATGTTCAGGGTGTTGAAAAACAGGTCCCAAATAACCCAGACGCTCAGCAGCAAGGCTGCTGAGTGAACGACAACCTGCAGTGGGGTAATCTTTAGTTTCATTGCGCTTGCACCACGATCCTATGATTCGACGTCTTTTATGATCAACTGAGGGTAGGCGGCATTAAAAGTAAACGCTCAAGTCCATGCCTTCGTACATATGGGCGACTTCTTCAGCGTATCCGTTGAACATCAGAGTTGGGCGGCGCTTACGTTCGCCGATGCGGCGCTCGCTGGCTTGAGACCAGCGCGGGTGTGCGACTTCGGGGTTGACGTTGGCGTAGAAACCGTACTCGTTAGAAGCGATGCTTGACCATAAGGTTTCCGGTTCTTCATCCACAAGCTCAATTTTGACGATGGATTTAATGCTTTTAAAACCGTATTTCCAGGGCACAACCAATCGTATGGGCGCGCCGTTCTGGTTGGGCATCGCCTTGCCGTACAGCCCTGTTGATAGGATGGTCAGGTCGTTCATGGCTTCATCCATACGAAGTCCTTCCTGGTAAGGCCATGGATAGACCGGACTCTTTTGACCGGGCATCTGCTCGGGGTCAAGGAGGGTCTCAAAGCTTACGTATTTAGCAGAAGAAAGCGGTTCGACTTCATTCAACAGGCTCGACAATGTAAATCCCAGCCAGGGAATGACCATCGACCAACCTTCGACACACCGCATGCGGTAAATACGCTCCTCCTGCTGAAACTTGAGCAAGTCTTCAATGCCGAAGGTCTTGGGATTGTTCACCAGCCCGTAGACCTCGACCTGCCAGGGCGTAGATTCAAAATCTTGTGCGAGACCAGCGACGCGGTCTTTGTTGGTAGTGAATTCATAAAAGTTGTTGTAGTTCGTTATTTCCTCATAAGTATTTGGCGTGTCGCTCAGCTCGCTTGCTGTCGTTGCACTGGGTTTAGTCTCTGACGAGCTGGTTCCGGCTGGGCTGCCTGCCTTGGTGGCTGATGCTGTTTGCTGGTCCTCCGAAATACCGCAGGCAGCCGCCAGCAGTGCCCCTACGCCCAGGATCCCCATCGACTTTAGAAAATGGCGCCGGTTTAAATATATATGCTCTGGGGTGATCTCGGATGGTCGCACTGGAACAGTTTTTAATTTAGGTGATGAAGACATGTAATTCTCCTCCACTAATAATTTGATTATATAAAAAGATCTAGCTACCTTCTCCCAGCTGCCAAACTCATGTTTTTTTGAGCCGGCTCCCACGCCCGGGAACAAACGAGTGTCTGCGAGGGAGTTAAGCCTCTATGCTTTAGACGCCGGCAACCCCCTCCTCCTAGCAGCCCGGGCTCCCATGCCCGGGAAGAAACGAGGGTCATAACGCAGCGTTAAGCATCTATTCTTTAGATGCCGGCAATCCCCTCCTCCTAGCTGCCCGGGCTCCCATGCCCGGAAACAAACGAGTGTCATTGCGAGGGAGCGCAGCGACCGAAGCAATCTCCTCCTTAAGAAGTGGTTTTTACTGCCAGCAGTGTTCTTTACTGCCCAACGTTCTCTGGATGCCGAAGCATCCGCACTATGGATGCCCAATCTCCCTGAAAGACAAAGAGACTGTTTCGTCGATAAAGCCCTCCTCGCGTGACACCCTTAGTAATAGTGTCAGGTAGCTAAAAAACGACAATAATTACGAATTGACCATAAGTCTACACGATAAAGGTTACAAAAACATTACAAGGATATAAGAAAAGTATTATAAATCAGGTCAAATATATCGAGACCACATTCTTCGGGAAGAATAAATCCTCCCGACCTGCATGGTAAAATCGAGTATGGATTTACGACCTTTACTAGGAGGTTAATGGATGAAAGCCTTACTGGAGAAATTAGGAATCGAAGAAGTTAATCCCGGCGGCTGCAGCGGACCGGATGCATGGATTATCGACCCCAAGGGGGTGGAGCTTGTCTCTTATAACCCGGCTAGCGGTGAGCCTATCGCAAGGGTCATTCAGGCAACAGCGGATACTTACGAGCAGGTTGCATCCAAAGCGCAGGCAGCCTTTCTGTCCTGGCGGGGCGTGCCGGCGCCCAAGCGTGGTCAGGTAGTGCGCGACTTGGGAGATGCGCTGCGTGAGCTCAAAGAACCGTTGGGCGACCTGGTTGCTCTGGAAATGGGAAAAATCAGGGTCGAAGGACACGGCGAAGTGCAGGAAATGATTGATATATGCGATTACGCGGTTGGTCTTTCGCGCCAGCTTTACGGTCTCAGCATGCACTCTGAACGCCCTGGTCACCGCATGTACGAGCAGTGGCACCCGTTGGGGGTGGCGGGTGTGATCACATCCTTCAATTTCCCGGTTGCTGTGTGGGCGTGGAACACTGCCATCGCCGCTGTCTGTGGCGACCCCGTGCTGTGGAAACCCTCCTCGCTGGCGCCGTTGTGCGGCATCGCGGTGCAGAAGATTGCTAACAATATCGCGGCTGATCACGGTTTGAGCGCTATATTCAACCTGGTGATTGGTTCCGGGAGAGATGTAGGGGACTTGATGCTTAACGACCCCCGCCTGGCGTTGATCTCCTTCACCGGTTCGACCAGGGTCGGTCGTCATGTATCGAGTACGGTTGCGAGACGCTTCGGGCGCACGATACTGGAATTGGGTGGTAACAACGCCATCATCGTCGCCGAGGACGCCGATTTGGATCTGACCGTGAGAGCGATTCTGTTTGGCGCAGTCGGCACGGCTGGACAGCGCTGCACGACCACGCGCCGCATCATCATGCAGGAGGACATCGCACCCAGTCTGACCCGCGCTCTGGTGGATGCCTACCAACAGGTGCCCATTGGTGACCCATTGGAAGCTGGAATTTTAATGGGACCTCTGGTTGAAGGAACGGCGGTCGAAGAGATGTTTGAGGCTCTTGAGGCGGCAAAGGCGCAGGGTGGTGAGATCCTGACCGGCGGGAAAATGCTCCCCGACCTTGGCATTAACTTCGTCGAACCCACCATCGTTAAAATGCCTGCCCAGACCGATATCGTCAAGGTTGAGACTTTTGCGCCGATCTTATACCTGATGGAATACGGGGATCTGGATGAGGCCATTTATATCCACAATGACGTCCCGCAGGGGTTATCGAGCGCAATTTTCACCAACAATGTACGGTATTCGGAAGCCTTTTTGGCTCCCGGCGGCTCGGACTGTGGAATTGCAAACGTGAATATAGGCACATCGGGGGCTGAAATCGGCGGGGCATTTGGCGGTGAGAAGGAGACCGGCGGCGGGCGCGAGTCCGGTTCTGATTCCTGGAAAGCCTACATGCGCCGCCAGACGAACACGATCAACTATTCAGGTGAACTGCCCCTGGCGCAGGGGATCAAGTTTGGAGATTAAGTCTAGGCTCAGATTTCAGACAGCCCTAATTCAAGGAACCTGACCTAAGAAGAATTCGTGTGAATGATCGAGAGGGATTCATGCATAAAGCGCTGAATTGGGTACCGCCCTCCAATTGGCTGCGTATCACCACCATAGAGGCTCACACAGCTGGGGAACCGCTGCGGGTGGTCACCAGCGGTTATCCCTACCTGCCTGGAGGTACTATCCTGGAGAAGCGCCGCTACGTCCGTCAAAACCTGGATCACCTGCGTACGGCGATAATGTGGGAGCCGCGCGGCCACGCCGATATGTACGGCTGTCTGGTCACAGAACCGGTAACGCCGGACGGAACGTTGGGGGTGCTGTTCATGCACAACGCAGGCTACAGCACCATGTGCGGTCACGGCATCATCGGTCTCGCCAAAGTGGTCTTAGATACCGGCATGATCCAAATAGACGGCGACGAACCGGTCATCAAAATGGATACTCCCGCCGGACGCGTGACGGCTTTCGCTCGCCGCGAGAACGGTATTGTCAAGCAAGTCTCCTTTCACAACGTTCACTCTTTCGTTTACGCCCTCGACCAAACCGTAGAGGTATCCGGTCTTGGAACCATACATTACGATGTGGCTTTCGGAGGCGCTTTTTACGCTTACTGCCGGGCGGAGGAAGCCGGGGTGGGCTTGGCGGAAGAGAACTACCAGGAATTGATCGATGTAGGTGTGCGGATCAAACATGCTGTAATGGACAGCCTGGTTATTGAACATCCTTTTGAACCCGATTTGAGCTTCCTGTACGGCACGATTTTTATCGGCGACACCCATGAAGATGGTCACCACAGCCGGAATGTGTGTGTATTTGCGGATGGCGAAGTGGACCGCTGCCCGACAGGCACCGGGTTGAGTGGCAGGGCGGCAATTCACTATGCACGTGGGGAATTGGATGCCGGAGAGCCGTTCGTGGTCGAGAGCATTTTAGGAA
>JAUWPO010000075.1 GCA_030611505.1 Chloroflexota bacterium | reverse complement strand
TAAGATATATTTACGCATTTTCTTCTCCTTATTTTTTTGATTGTTTGTGTTAGTTTTTTTTGTCCTAGAGTGTGGATATTTTCGATTAAACCACCTCCTTGAGTACCAGTTTATGCCCATTAGATTTGTTTCCCGTTCTTGAATTATAAGGTATTTTTTATGAGTCCTCCTGAATTCCTGATCGATCTACTGTTTCCCGGGCGTGGGAGTCGGCATCCACAGAACGGATGCTGGCAGCTAACAATGCTACTTGGGAGACTGCTTCGGGGCGCTTTGCGCCCCTCGCAGAGACACCCTCAGTGAGCTTGACATATTTGCTCTTTGTCATATTCCGTATGGGCATACTCCGTTTGGGCATACAGAGTATGCTAGGCAAAATGCATGTGTACACCAAAGATTACTATGATGCAATTGGCAGGTTAGCATTGGAATGGGCACTGGTAGTGGGTCTGATATCGATGCCGACAATATACCATGCGGGATATTGTTTGGCAGAATCACGCTGTAATTCTGCAGGTTTGGCGATAGGAAAGCAGCGTCTCAAAGCGCTTTTCAGGCCTCGATGCTCATCGGATACCATTAAACTAACGGATCGAGGATCCAATCCTCGCTCCAGCATCTGGCATCATCCCTCTATTCGAACCGGTTGTACAGATTTAGCCGACTCATAAGCAGCCATTGTCACCTTCACGACCCGGTAGCCATCACTTCCAGAAAAATAAGGTGCGCGTTTCTCAAAAATTGCAGCCAAATAATATATATTATACAGAAAGGCTAGACCTACAATGGAAGCGTCACAATCCTATTTTCTGAAATTGATAGTTCGGCTGCTAGTATCACTTCCAATGAACTTCGCCCATCTTCTCCAGTTACCAATGGTTGTTTATTTTCTAGAATGCATTCGAAGAAATGCTCGAGTTCAAGTTTAGCTGCACCAACCAGCTTTCCATGCATTGTAGGCCAATGACGCGTGTCAGGTAGTTTCCAACCTTCGCGATCACAACCGAACAGATCCATTGGGGTGAAGTCCAGAGTTAAGTTTCCATGTGTCCCAATGACATTCATACCCACATCGCCAAACCCACCCCAACTTTTTGGATGTTCCCATTTTGCCCATTCCTCTGGAAGGCACCAGCCAACTTCGTGAACCCCCACTGCCCCATCCTCAAATTCAATCATAAGCCAGGCTAAATCGTAAGTGCCAAGTTCTTCCCAGACTCTCCCGTATAGAGCTTTGGCATAAACTGACTTCACGGGCACAGGATGATACCATAACATTTGGTCAATGTCATGAACTCCAATATAAGAGACGGGACTTATGCGACCATTCAGACGTCTCGCTTCAGTAATTGGGGTAACCCTCTTAGCATATGCCGACAGAAACTTGCCTATGCTCTTTTCCATGATCGCAGATTTTATAAGCGTATAAGAGACCTCAAACCGAAGAATGTAACCAACCATCAGAATAACATCGGCGTCAGCGCAGGCATTGATGATACTATCAGCGTCTTCCATAGTGGTAGCTAGAGGTTTTTCTACGAATAGATGACATCCCATCTCAGCAGCTGCTTTAACGGGATTGAGATGATCAGATTCAGGAGTTGCTACAATAATTACATCGGGGTGTTCTTGTATTAACAGCTCGCTATAATTCTTGTAGGCATTTCCACCAAAACGCATAACTAACTCTTGAGCGCGGTTAAAGTCAATATCAGCAGCACCGACAAACTGGGTGTAAGGAAGTTCACTACCGACACGGGTTAATACACCTCCCATGAAACCGGCTCCAATAACTGCAAATGAAATCTCTTTCATCAGGATAATCTCATTTTAAATATCACCAGCTAACCAGCGGATAGCCTGCCTCCAAAACTGGCCATAATACTCCCAGGGTTGGAAGAATTCTGCCCAGTGTGGGCTGCAATCGCTGGCGAAAGCCATTGATCTCCCTTTACCAAATTCCCATGTGACAACCAAGGGTTGTTCATCTTCCCCTTCACCGATTGTTGCTAAAACCTGAGCCTCTTCTTTGGGGATTATCTTGTTGAAACCCGCAAAGACAGGGCATTCATCCCATGGTATCTCTTGCATAGCAGGGTGGTTAGACTGAAGGGTAGATACATACACACCTTCCGGCGTCTCAACACGATCGTCCATCCCTTTTAAACAGGTGACCGGGAGAGCCTCCTCAACAGGAGTATCATAGTAACCGCCATGACCAAAGCGACCGCTGAACGAGGTCCACCCACCAACCATGAGCAGTCCGCCGCCATTTCGGGTGTACTCCCGGATGGCTTTCAAGCGGTTTGTACGAGGGAGGGGAGTGCCTGCGACCCAGAAAGGATAGAGTGCGAGAACTTCGCATTCACAATCGCTGATAATTACGGCATCATACTCGGACAAGCCTTCAACCGTACGTGGAAAATCTGAAATCGCTCTCTCATTGGTCATATGGTTGACTTCAATATCACCGTCATTCAAAGCATCGATAAGCGGCTGCCCCCAGATATGATGGGAAAAACCTTTCACCTCAAAGTTAAAAGGTGAAGCTACAAAGATAGGACCAATTTTCGAAGCTGCATCTCCTGCATATAGAACTTTCATTTTTATATCTCCTTTTGTTTATCAAAATTCAAAGCCTAACTCACTGTATCGGCTTAGCTTATCTAATGACATCTGGATAAATTTATATAACTCACTGCTACGGGTGTGGTGTTCACGAACAGCATTGCGCCATGCCGCCAGTGCATCAGAATAATTCCCTAATTCTTCATAAGCCAATCCAAGCTGATAATAGATATGAGCCTGTGACATTGTGGGCGGTGCACCCACCCCGAGGTTCTCGGGAAATTCCAAGGCTTTTTGATAATCGGCGATGGCTGCCTCCACCTGATCAGCATGTAAATAGGCTTCCGCTCGCTGCATCAGTGCTCCTACATATACATTATGGAAACTTTGATCCATCTCAAGTGGTATGAAATCTTCTTCAAGCAAAATTTCTAAGGCTTTTTCATAATCACCCAAGTCGATCATGATTGAGATGTTGAGTTTTCGTATGTCCTCCCTTTTCTCCGGGAGCATATTAATCAACGCTAGAATCCGCCTGCGTTTTTCGGACAAACCATTATTCTTATAAAGCTCATCAAGGTATTTATAGAGGTCTTGATTTTGGGGGTTAAGCTCCAGGGCTTTCTCAAAGAGGTCGATCGCATGATGCGAGTTTTTCTCCCAATGCCAAGCCGCCCAACCTAAGTTCCGGTAAACAACGTCAAAATTCTTTAATCCAACAAGTGATTCTTCCCATAAGTTAACGGCTTCTTTCATACGTTCATGGGCATATAGAAAATTACCCAGATAATATTTCGCTTTGTGGTCTTGCGGGTTTTGACGTATAACAAACTGCAGGGCGATAACTTCCTCGATACGACTGGGGAAGACCAAGTCGGGGTCAGCATCTGCACCTTTGCTTAACCAATCCTGCGCTTCACTGTCCTTTCCCAATTGCATATAAATGTAACCAGCCAGGTATGCAATAAGTGGGTATTCCCAGTCTGTATATGCTTTTTCGAGGATTTGGAGTGCATCTTCATTCAACCCAGCGTCCATATAAAAGCAAACCAGGTCGAGAACGTATTGGCGGTCGTCGCTCAACAAGCGTTCCAATTTTTGGTTGAAATTCTCGCTATCTTTGAGGGTAAATGTAATTTCCCGCAATGCAGAATGGTTCAGAGGGTCAATAACGAGTACATTTTCGAGTTCGAGGCGCGCCTTGTCCGATTGTCCAGCTCGATTTAGTGCCATTCCCAACAACAAGGATGCTGTAGAAGAATCCTTTGACCGTTCTTGAGCTTCTTTGAAGTGCACAATTGCTTCTTGCCAATCCTTTGACCTGAGAGCGATGCGTCCCAAACCCAATAATGCAGCCGTTGAGATCGGGTTGTCAGATGGAACAGCACGAAATTGCGTATCGGCTTGTTCATACTGCCCCGAATAAATTTCTATTATCCCAAGATAATAATCGGCTTCTCCCAATCCAAGTGAGGCAGCTTTTCGCAGGTGAAAATTAGCACCTGTGAAGTCAGCCGAGCGTAGGTACATTAATCCCATGCGAAGATTGACATATCCATGATCAGGTGCTAAGGTCAATGCTTTCTTATAGGCAACTAGAGCCTCTTTCCGGTTGTCGAAATTCTCATGTTTGAGACCAAGTTGATAGTAATCTTGCTCCGTTTTAGGGATGAACTCTTTCTCAGGTTGGAATGGATCAATTGGAGTAATTCTCCGATCAAGCATGTGTTCCAAGATTATTTGACCGTCTTTATCGGTAACCATAATGTTTATTGGGAGTCCTGCAAGTTCTTTCGCATCTATGGCTTTGGAGCCAAGCCAGGGTCGTTCCGGAGCAATATTCACTGTTTCTTGGAGTAGAACTGTGCCCGGGATACTAACCTTTATATTCGCCTCACCAAATGGAGATATCGGGCAAACACCGACAGTTAAATCGGCTTTTCCCGCTTCATTGCCAGGAGCTAAACGTATACTTGCGCCAATCTCAGCGCTGGCGCACGTTAAACCACCCAACCCTCTCAGAGGGAGCCACCATTCACGCCAGGAGCGGACATTGTCGGGATCTAAAAAATCAAAGTCAAGTTGGGTTTCCATCACGCCGCATTGGGTCTCAGCGTACAGCGAGCCATCATCCATCAAAGCAGTTTGATTCACTATTCCCACGTTCGCACTCCCCCAGGACCACAACTTCATCCCAGACACATCATGTGCACTGGCATAATGGGCATAGCCATGATTTACGGAGTGCTGCCAAGTTCCAAAGAAATTCCACTTTACGTCCCGCCCAAAAATTGATACCTGGGCAACCATATTCCTATCCCAACGAAGATTGATCGGTTCCTGTAATTGGTTTACCGACCACATTGGTACGCCTTCCATCCCTGGCAACCCGGGATCCTGTTGGATTAAATCTAGGCGTGCCACTGGCCAAGAAGCAGTACCAGCAAATTCGTAAGAGCGTACCCTTCTAAACGGATAAACGAACTCGGTGTTCTTATCCGCGTCCAATGAAGCGTTCGTCCAGTAATGGTATCTGCCGGGTATGGAATGAGGATTGAACAGCCGCACATCTTGTGCCAGGGCACAGCGATCGGGATACAGTGTCAGGGTGATCGTCCACTGCATGCGCGAGATATGTTCTATACCTCCCAGACAAATGGAGGCACTACCATCATCGTTATTATAGATATCCCAGTTGATTGGGTCTGCCGTCGTGGGGGCGTGAGCAACTGGAAAGCTAAACTCCAATCCACCCGAAAAGAAAGCCCCCCTAATCGCTAAAGGGGAGAATTTGATTGTAGGGTTTTTATATAAAACTTCTCGTTCAGAAATCTTATCGAAAACCGAGAAGACTCTCCCTCCTAGATCTGGCATCACCGTCACACGAAGGTAACGATTTTCCAGTACCAAGGTCCGGTAAGATTTATCGGTAGGTTCTGAAGCGATCTCATCAAGCAAGGTATAGGGATAAATATGGGCAACTCCGTATCGGGAATGGAAGACGGGGTTCTGATTTTCCTTCCCAATTTCATAAGTAGGCAGGGTGATGTTTGCTACACGGACATCCACTTCGTCCGTGATATCTCTTTGACCTGTCATATCATCTCCTGTATGTTAACTATGAGAGAGTAAAGGTTTATCTAATGATATGTAACTGAGGCAGATAATCCCTCGGTTAACCATTTTCGCATCGAAATTGCCAGGATAAGTGGAGGAATTAATCCTAAAGTCACACAAACCGAGATAAGTGAATATGAGACATCAGGATTCCCAGCAATGGAAGCTATGATCACTGGTCCAGTTTGAGTTTTGATCGTCTGGGTCAGGAAACGAGCAAAAAGAAACTCGTTATATGATGTCATAAAGGCAAATGCTCCTGCGGCTACTAAACCAGGAGCCATCATAGGAACGAGAATTTTGGTCAAAGACTGGAAAGGTGTGCATCCATCTACTAAACCCGCATCCTCCATTTCACGTGGTATGTTTGAAATATACAGCGTTAGGAACCAGATTGTAAAAGGCAGAGTAATAACCGAGTTGACCATGATAAGCGAGAGATAGGTATCGAGAAGATGAAACGTCCGGATGATGACATAGTACGGGATAGCAATAGCCATCGCTGGCATAAGCCTGCTGGCTAGAATAAAGCTATAAGATGGATTTTTAAAACGGAAGCGAAGCCTGGCGAAGGCATAAGCTGCCGGAGTACCGAAAAACAAATTTATCGCCATAACGGAGATGGCTATAATAAAGCTGTTTTTTACTGCTGGCCCAATCAGACGTGCTTCTTGTGATATTCGGCTTCGGATCTGACCTTTAACCTCATACGCAGTTGGGATTTTGCCAGTGAAAACATAATTATAGTTATCCAGTGTGGGATTCTCAGGGATGAGATTTGGTGGTTTTTTTAATAACTCGTTCTCGCCCTGTATGCTGGCAGCTGCCATCCAGACAAATGGTCCAATTATATACACAATCAGCAAGATAGCCAGAATATTGAGCAGTACAGTATTCAAAGATCGTCGTACTTTATTGTTCATTCCACAACCTCAATCAGACATTAATTTCTTCAGTTTTAAGCAATCGAAGATATATGAGGATCAACACTAATGTTATTAATGCAATAATAATAGCGAGGGCTACACCATGACCCAAATTAAGCGATTTAAATATTTCAGCGTATGCAAACCAACTGAGTAGTGCAGTAGAATCAGCTGGGCCTCCCCCTGTCATAACGTAGATAAGGTCAAACACCAAGATAGCGGTCATGGTTTCATAAACGATTACGATCAAAATGATCGGACGCAGGAGGGGCAGAGTAATATTACGAAAAAGGCGCCAACCACCTCCACCATCAATCTTGGCAGCTTCATATAATTCCTTGGGAATAAGCTGTAAACCTGCCAGAAAGAAGATGGCTGCCAATGGACCCTCTTTCCAGATATGTGCCATAACGAGGCTAATTTTTGCCAGGGTTGGATTTGCTAGGAAGGGTATATAACTACTAATCAGCCCGAAGCTGTAGAGAATCCCACTTAAAATACCAAAATCAGAATTTAAGATCCACTTCCACATTAGCCCTGCTACAACGGTGGGGATCGCCCAAGGGAGCAGGATGATGATTTTTAAACCGTTTGCTAACCTAATATTACTATTTAGAAGCATCGCCACACCCAAACCGAAAATCAACACCCCAAGGACAACAGCAATTGCATATAAGGCGGTGACTGTTAAGGCGCTGCGGAAATAGTAACTGGAGATCACCTCTTCATAATTCTGGAGACCAATGAATGGGTGCGATCTTGGTTTTGTCAGGAGATTTTGAAAAAAACTGATCCTGACCGCATAGACAAACGGATATACAGTGAACAAGGCAATGATAATTAATGCTGGCAATATCGATAAATATGGGTAGAGCCTATCCCAAATACGCGGCCTTGCCCTTTCAAATTGAACATCATTTGCCTTTCCCACAGATGTTTTTCGCCTCCAGCTTTTGTCAGAATTGGAGGGCGACAAGTGGAAAGATTCTGTCGCCCTCCATCTTATATACTACCTCTCACTCATTTTGGGCTTTCAATTCATTCCATTTGTCAGCCATGTTATTTAGAGTATCCATAATGGATTGGTCCCCCAATATCCCTTTGTGGATCTCAGCACGGGCGAAAACATCCCAAGCACCATACCAAGTTGTCAATCCCTCTTTTGCCCTGGCCAGCCTGGCCTGTTCTTTTATAACGTCGACATCACCCCACTGACCAAATGCATCGATGACATCGGGGTCTTCAAACAGGGGCAGTTGTGCAAAGCCGAGGCCATTTTCAACCGCCCATCGTTTCACTACTTTGTATTCGCCATCAGTCTTACCGCCAAAGAACTCGAGGAACTTCCAAGCGGCATCAACGTAATCCTCTCCCTTTTCAACTGCACCAGGCGTCATTGCATAGAAGCGCACATAGCCAACAGTCGAATGGCTCGTGCCAGGCATTAATGCAATCATGAATTGACCGGCATAATCACCACTTCCTGGCTTATTAACCTCAGCCATGTTGTATTGCGGGAAGATAGTGAAGGTGTGAGCACCGGCTTGCATACTCTTTACCTGGTCAATTTCAGCAGTCGTTAAGCTTGCAGGATCTAAGAGACCCTCATCGTAAGCCTTTTGCAACCATTCCATAACTTGATAGGCTGCACTACCTTCAGTATTGAAGGTTGGTTCAAGATTCTCATCGAACAACGCGTTAGAACCTTCGTGCATACTAAAGACCATGGAAGTCCAGGCTTCGGGGAATGCGCCTTCTTTTTGGGACCATGCCATTATGATTGGGTACTCTGCAATCCCCTGTTCTTTCAGAGCTTTGGACATTTCGTACACATCATCCCATGTCTCAGGTGGATTGTCGAAGCCAGCCTCTTTCAATTGGGATTCGTTGTAAACAAAATCCATCGTGTCGGCGTAATAAGATAATCCATAAACATTACCGTCGCGGGTCATCCCTTGCAGTGCATAGGGAGCCAACTCAGGTGAATAGTCTCCAACTTGAGGTGCATACTCGTCGATTGGCACTAACCATTCTGCGGAAGCCCATTCATCAAGCCAATGGTCCGAACCGTATATGAGATCCGGAAAATTACCGGAAGCAAAACTTCCAACCATGGTGTCGTGATATTCGAGCCAGGAAAAATCTTTATGGTTGATCTGAATGTTAGGATATAGTTCCTGGAATTGCCTAATGTTATCAGCAATTGATTCGACACCGTATGACCAAGTGACAAAGTCCAGCTCGATCAACTCCTCAGCTGGAGCTGCCTCTTCCTCAGGCGCAGCTTCTTCCTCTGCTGCCGGAGCAGCTTCTTCCTCTGCAGGTGCGGGTGTCGCCGCAGGTTGGCAGCTTGCCAGCACGAGCGCTAGAGTAACTAACAATGTAAGTAAGAAATATTTACGCATTTCCTTCTCCTTTTTTTTAGTATAAGAGGTTATGGGTGTGAGATTGATTTGTTCTATAATCTTAATATATTTTAATAGATCACCTCCTGGAAAATCAATTAGTATTCATTAGATCGATGTCCGACAATTGGATTTTACCCAGAAACTCATTTCTTGATTTGGTGTTTGTTGATCATTTTGAAATCGTTAAGATGGATCAAAACACAAAATTTACTGAACGGCATCGATCATATCCCGGACATCTCCCTCAAACCTGTCTATGAAAGAGCGCACATATTCCTGGATATCTAAATTCGGGTCTTTGATCAGCGGAGTGAGGTCCATGCCAACGGACATTCCAGTTGAAAAATCAACGTCATGGGAAGCGTAGTAAGTTGCATGTGCGCTCCGTCTGCCCATGGTTGCCAGATCGTACCGCTTTCCTCCGCTGATCTGTGAGTCAAAGATGCCAAGCAGCGCCATTTGCAAATTCTCGTGACCCGTACAGTCGAACACGACCTTGTCTTCATCAAGCATCCAGCCTAAATCCCGCCAGACCTCACATCCATACAAGTGGTCAGGACGATCATCACCGTGAAGAGATCGGATTGCCTCTATGGTCCTCAACGAAATTGCCACGTGGGTGGGGTGTTTATCCGCGAGATTGTGGGTATAAACGATCTCAGGGTTGGTTGATTGGAGAATGGATCTGAGATCAGATAACACGTCATCATTTGAGCTGTCTTTCACCTCCTTACTGGAATAATCGAGAAGTAATTGGGCGCTGTATTCTCCAACCACCGCAGCTTTCTTTTGCTCCGTGATCCGGACAGACCGCATTTCACCGTCGGTATAGTTGGCATACAGACCGGCACGCGGAGAACCTGCGCCGTTTGTGACCACAACCCCTGTAAACCATTTATCTCCTTGTTGGAAACATCGCAAGATGCCATCGATGGCCATAATTTCCAGATCGTCCTGGTGGGCACCGATGGCCAAATGAGTTGTACGGGCAAGCGCCTCCTTTACCGGAGAACCATCTGGGATGTAAATTTGTGCGGATTCTTTACACAGTTGCATAGATTTCTCCTGCAATTAGATTTCTGGCAGACTGGCTGCGGCAATCGATTGCCCGACCCTACGGCTCAACTCATCAGGCAGGTGGATTTTTATCTTGTTTTCCAATTCAGGAAACTCTTTACGAAAAACTTCTTGGGCGCCTTCCAGAATAATATTGCCACCTTTTCCTGAGGTGACACGCCCGAGGATCAGGATATGCTTCAGATCATAAAAATCAGCGTAGTGAGCTATCGCATAACCTGTGTAATAGCCTAAACTCTGCCAGATTTTATGCGCGCCTTCGTGGTCAGCCTCGAGCTTTTCCTGAGCGAATTTAAGTTTACCCGCATTCGAAAGGTCTGGCGGGATAATAATTCCGGCTTTGGGGGCAAGCCTGAAAACGCATTGTTGGGATAAATAAGACGCGCCACACCCTCGATCACCTGACCATTCATCAATAGGAGCGTCTGGAGAGTAATCAATGGGAGTAAAGGCAAGTTCATTCAGCCAATTGGTGATGTTGCCTGCCATCGTTACGTATCCGGCGGCTTCGCTTGAACCCATTGCGATGCCAAGAACCCCATTTTCCCCCAGTGACATTGAACCCGCCAGGGCGGTTACTTCACCATCATTGACAACTACCAATGGAACATCCAGCTCTGATTGAATTTCAAGGAACATATCCCGGATTTTGCCGAATCTTTCCCTGGGAATGCTGCGAAACAGAGAAGCAACCATGGGGCGATTGGCGATGTAAACACCGGCTGAGCTCCCCCCGATAGCATCAAGACGAGGTAATTTCTCCAACGCGATTTCCAAAGCTACCATGATGTTAGCTTTATGGTAGTTGGGATTGGTTTGGTCTTTTGGATTCCATTCAATTTCTTTGGAGAATATAGGTTCGCCGTCTATAAGCGCCGCCACTTTTAGATCCGA
>JAUWPO010000022.1 GCA_030611505.1 Chloroflexota bacterium | reverse complement strand
GCTGGCAGTGCCCAAGATTCGACCACAAGGAGAGACAGTTCCCCCGGCTGATCTGGCGTGCTCTATCGGCGGGATTTGATAAGGTCATCGCATGGCAAATTTATCAGCTCTGACAAATATATGGGATAACGTCAAGGAAATCGACCTGCAGCCTCTGCGGCATGAAGCCTTGAGCGGGGTGCGGTTGACGATTATCGGCATACCGGGCAGCGGTCGCCATACGTTAGCCGGCATGATGCGCCAGGATCCCGTGCACGCGGACATGGCGACGGAGGCTCCCGTACAGATTCTTGACCTTAGCGAGGCCGACCAGGCATCCAGAGCTGACCTGGTTGTGCTGTTGGTGGATTCCCGCAAGACGGATTTTACGCGCGAAGCGGAGCTGTCTCGCATATGGGCGGGTGCTAACAGGCCTCTCCTGGTTTGCATCAACAGGTTTGAAGATGATGACACTGCTCTGGTGATCAAAACCTGGGTTAATTGGAAGAGCCGGCGCGTGGTGGACGGTTCGATCCTTGACATCAAGTTTCTGACGGGTCAGTTCGCCTCAGCCGTGATCGACCTGCTGCCCGGTAAACATCTGGCATTGGGACGTTATTTCCCGCTCTTTCGAGTTCCGGTCGCGCATCATTTGATCAACGACACCTGCTTAACTAACACCGCATACTCGTTCAGCACCGGAATAGCTGAGATAATCCCGGTACTGAATATTCCGCTTACCGTGACGGATATGTTCGTGTTGAGCAAGAACCAGGCGTTTCTGGTTTATAAACTCGGCTTGGCGTTGGGGCTTTCAACCCGCTGGCAGGATTATGTGGCCGAATTTGGCGGAGTACTCGGCAGCGGCTTCATGTGGAGGCAGTTAGCGCGCAGCCTGGTGAGTCTGGTGCCGTTATGGGGCATCCTGCCCAAGGTCAGCATCACTTATGCCGGCACTTATGTGGTCGGGCAGGTCGTCCTGCAGTGGTACCTGACCGGACGTCACTTGTCGAGAACGCAGATCCGAGCTATGTATTCCAGAGCGTTAACTCGTGGCAAGGAGTTGGGCAGAAATCTGATGCGGAGGATGCCGCGCCTACGCCTGCCGCGGTTGCACCTGCCACGGCTGCACTTGCCGCAATTAAGGTTACCCCGTTTGCCTCGTCTGCGCCTGACACGGCTGGGTCTGCCGCTACCCCGCCTGGTCCGTACAAAGCGGCGCCCACTGACTGCTACCCCACATAACCTCGCCTGCCCGCAGTGCGGGCGCTCCAACGCCCCGGACGCCAGCTACTGCCAGTATTGTGGGGAAAAATTGAGCCCGATTGAGTACAACCAACCCTTATAGACGATTATGCTGAATTTGTCTTTTAAATCAAAGTACTTACCCAGAACGATGGTAAATCTGAGGCGTTTGGGTCCTGATTATCTCACTTGCCTTCTGGAGTTGTTCACGATCCCAGGTTGCTAAGGGGAAATTTAGTTGCTTGGCTAAAGCCACATATACCGCATCTGCGCCGCGCAATCCATAATCCGCTGCAAGCCCGGTTGCTGATCTGACCAGCTTTTCGTCTATATTCACTAATCTGAGCCCCGTCAGCCGGAGCAGGTGGGATACGGCTTGGTGACCCAACCCCGGTTGTCCTGTTCGCCGGGATATAGCCCCGGCAACCTCGCATAACAGTAAAGATGGTGAGACCAATAAGGTGCTATTGGCGCGTTGAGCCGCCATCCACCGCTCGCTGGTGGCAAAATTTACATCCTGTGAGACCAGTCTGGACACCCAGACGCTGGCATCAACCACGATCATAATTCGCGCCTGGCTTCATGAACTGCCTCTGAGGCTGATAATCCTTCCTGCCAGTAGATGCTGATTTCGGCTGCAAGCTGATCCAGGTTCGTCCAGGCAGTGTTCTCTCCTTCATCCATAACCGGTTCAACCGGTTTTACTGGAACCAGTAGTGCGATTGTTTTGCCGTGGTAAGTGACCTGTATTTCTTTACCGTCTTCGCGTACTTTGCGCAGGATTTCGCTTGTATGCTGTTTCAATTCACGTATACCAACTGAAATCATCGTTAGCTCCTCACATTGTGGACACAAATGTAGATACATTATAGCATGTCTTGAAGAGCATAACATCCCGAAGAATTCTCAACCAGAATATCAATAATCCCCAATATCTCTAGAAGGTTATCGCACGAGTCGATTGGAGACCCGAAGTTGTAAGGGCTATAATTTTTATTTACTCATTCTGCTGGGGAGCAAATCCTCACGGGCTGACGTACCATTCCGTATCCCCCTCAATTATTTTCTCCCGGGTTGAAAAACAATATTTCATTTTCTTATCATGGCAGTGGACGAAGGTGTACTTGCCTGACAGTAAACCTTTGAACGTGAGATACCGCTTGGCGGGTATGGAAAGGAACAGCTCATCATCCAGGAAGATATAAATTCGCCACGGGTAGAGGTTATTTACTTTGATCGTATTTGTGGTTTGAAAGACAAAACCAGGTGTTGGAACACTGGGTGATGGAACAACAACCGTTGCCACATTTGCGGGGGTTGGCTGGCTGGCAGCGAGCTCCCCCATTTCCAGTTCAGTATCCGCGCTGATGTTGATCGATACCGGAGGCGCGCAGCTCAGCATTTGTTTAGCCTGGCAGTAATGGAAGGTGTGGCTGCCAGCTTGTATGCCTTCGTAGGAACCGGATTCGTCCGGTCTGATTGTCATTAAATACAGGTTATCGACAAATATGTGCGCATCCCATTGGTAAGGGTTGTGGACGGTGATGGTGTACTGCCCCGCGAGAATTGGAGTCTCAGTAACAGTACTGATTTCTGTTGGGGTGCTTGAAGGGATGGGTGTAGAAATAGGAGAAGGGGAGGAAGAGGGAGTTTGGGTGTATGTTGGAGCCAATTCGGTAGGGGTCATGGAAGCCGGGTAGGTCCCCGTTGGTGAAACTGCAGCAAGAGTTGACGTCGAAGGATTATCCCCCACTTCAGCAGCGCAGTTGCCGATAAATAGGCTCATGACGAATAATAAACCGAACAACCTGCCGCTTCTAGGTAAAATCTTCACCTAACCCAACCCCACTTCATCCGCCGTGAAAACCACCTCATCCTTTCCCATTAATTTATCAAGGACTTTGCGTTCGATCAATTTGATGTGGCTGGGATTTGAAACGTAGTTCAAGTCATCAGCAGGTACCGTTAAAACGGGGCACAGGTTGAAGTTGGCGATCCAGTTCTCGTATAATTCGTTGAGCTGTTCCAGGTATTCGGGTGCGATTTGAAGTTCATAGCCGCGCCGGCGCGACTTAATGCGTTCGTATAGGGTCGCCACCGAGGCGCGCAGGTAAATTACAAGGTCTGGGGGAGGTAGGAACTCGCTCAAAACCGTGTACAGCTCTCGGTATGCCTCATAGTCACGCTCTCCGATGTGACCTTGGCGGTGTAGGTTGCATGCAAATATTTCGGCATCCTCGTAAACTGTTCTGTCCTGGATTGCCGAGGTCGGGAAATCGAGCAGGTTGCGGTGGGCGCGCAGACGACGAGTCAGGAAGTAAATCTGTGAATGGAACGCCCAGGTGTGCATATCTTCATAGAAATCTTCCAGGTAGGGGTTTTCAGCTTCCGGTTCATAAAAAGGCTGCCACTCCAGGCGCTCTGAGAGCACCGTCACCAGTGTGGATTTGCCCACCCCAATATTACCGGCTACGGCAACGAATTTTTTGGTCATGTGTACCTCCATTAATCATGCTCCAGGAAAGCTGTGGCGCGTCCCTGATCGTTATCCATAACCAGCTCCAAATGGTGGTCCAAGCGGAAAGCGGCTACTTCGATCAGGCGCAAACATTTTTCCAGCCCCCCATCGTCTGGAAGGAAGTCTCCCAACCGGTTGGGAGTTTTGTAAAAGAAATTCTTGTTAAATATAACATCCTCATCGTCCAGGTAAACAGCCAGTGGGTAGATGTTCGACTCGACCAGGTCCTGGAAGAAATGTGTGCCGAATGAAGCCTCAGGGGCGGGTCCGATCCCCGAGCCTGTTATCTCCACCAGAGCGCGTGTGTTATAGATATCGGCGTAACCAATGTGTACACCCAGGTCTGGATTATTCGTTCCCCAGCGCCCAGGTCCGATGCATATGAAGGTTTCACCCTCCAGAGCAGCGTTCAAACGACCGATCATCCGCCCCAGTTTGCCGCGCGCTGCAAGCGTTGGCAGGGAGAAATAGGCTTCTGGAGATATGAAGATAACGTAACGGATACCGCTCACCTTCCCCTGGGGAACCAGGCGGTGCGTGGAGAAAATGATGTCATTTTCTGGCAAATTAAGAGGAAGATGGGCCTCGCTCTCTTGAAGATGGCTCTGAGGCCGGCACTGCAGCAGCGATATATTAATTTCAGGTTGTGGTTCGGATGGGTTTTTTATTTGGATAGTAAACTCCGTGTCTACGGGGGAATGGTAGTGTTCTTCGAGTGTCGTTAACATCCTGGTTAAAAGGTTTGCAAACGGAGTGCGGCTCAGTAATCCGTCGAACGTAATTACCAAATCGTCCACATTCCCATTCTGGAGCATGATGCGAATGGGTGCCAGATATCCGCCTCGATCCACCTGCGCAATATAGCGCAGGACAGGATAGCGCCCGGACAATAATTCGTCGACGGGAACTGATTTGAAGGCGTTATCTTGCAGGTCGATCAGATCAACGTAGCGCTGGGAATAATAGCGGGTTTCTTTAGCGGTAGACTCTGGGTGCAGCAGCGGATGGCTGAGGGCGACCAGACGCGGGTAGTCGCTGCCAACCCGGTCAACGGCGCGTGTTCCCAATCCCCAGACCAGTCGTACAAACCCGTCGTCGCGGCGAATTTGGGGCGACCAGCGGTACAGGTTGCGGCTGAACGCTACCCCGGCTGCATGCGGCAGGAAATAGCGGTCGAATTTCTCACCCTGAACTACCTGGATCAAGAGCGCCATGCGTTCGTCGTAATCCAGCAGATCTTTAGCATGCCGGTAGAGCAGGGCATCTGGATTCAGGGCGCTGGCATAAATTTTTTGGATAGCTTGTGTGAGATCGAGCAGGTTTTCCTCTGTCGTACCCTGATTTGGGCAGAAGTAGCTATCGTATTTTCCGGCGAACGAGGTTCCGAAGTTGTCCTCTAACAGGCTTGAGGAACGCACGATCAGGGGTTTGTTGCCTACCTGCTCGAGCATCACCTGCAATTTACCTTGTGCTTCCGGTGGGAATTGACCGGCTGCAAACTCCTTTTGAAGTTGGGGGAAATCGGCGCATATCTCTTCATCGGGCTTATATTTTTGGTCGGCCCAGTGCATCAGGTCGTTGAGGGCCATAAAATTGTAGAGTAGATCAGCTCCGATATAATAGGATTCGGGAATTTGCAGACTGGCACGGACATCATCATCTCCTACGTCATTTAAGATACGGGATGCCAGCAGCATTCCTGCCGCTTTACCGCCGATCTTACCGTGACCGATTTTGTGATTGCGGATCTCCTCCAGGTCCGAGATGGTGAGCCAATCTTTAGCAATTTTCACATAACCCAACTGGTCGCTGATCAATGTGCGGATCAAGACCACCTTAATTTCCTGAAGTCGAGCTTCGAGATGTACCCGATCCTTTGGTGGCATCTGTTCGATAGCCAAAGCGTACTCAAAGAGCATATTTTGGGGAGCAAGTTCTGGATTGAAAGATATCTGCAGTTCTTCCACGAAGGCGCCGCGCTCCGCCAGCGATTCTTTAATGATCCTCTCGAATAAATTGTGGGGCAGATTGTAAGCAAAATAAAAATCCGTCAGGTTATCTCGCACCCGCGCCAGGCGTAGTTCCCAGATGTCGGCGGGTTCTTCGGCGAACGGATCGCCTAGGGCTTCCAACTTTTGGGAACGAATGGCTTTCTTCTTCACCTCTGCCTCGAAATCTATGGGCGTGATGATCCCGCGCCCGAATAGCTCGCGCCTCATGCGCGCACGTATCTGGGTTTTTAAAATTGGGTATTGAGCCAGAGCTAGATAAATGTGCAGTGTGCGGTCTGATGGGGCGGGAGGTAATGTCATAAGTTGGAGAGAGGTGACTACTATAAAAGTCGACACGTCCATAGAGCGACGTGCCAACATGTAATCCGCCGGTGCGGAGACACTTAACTACCCAGATGCATGGGCATTATGACGTGAATGAATTCACCATGCTCACCTTCTGCTTCTACGGGTCGGATCACGCCTGGGCTGGTATCGGCGCTGGTTTCCAAAGCGACATTTGGTGTATTGATCACGTCCAGCACTTCTCTTAAGAAACCCACGTTGAAGGCGATCAGCAGTTTTGTACCTTCAATCGTGGCATCGACTACGTTCTCGCTTGAGCCAGTCTCTTCGGATTGACCTTGAATTTCTACTGTCCCAGGTTCAAGCTCGTCGCCAGGTTCGATCTTCAACCGGGCGATACGAGAGCCCTCGCGGGCGAAAATCTCCGCCTGTTTGCATGCTTTTAGAAATGCGGAGGTGGAAAGCACAGCGCGAGTCTCGTATGAATGGGGGATGATCTGCTCATAATCGGGGAAGGAGCCCTCGATAAGCTGTGATACCAGTTCTGCATTTTGCAGTTGGAAGACAACCCGTCCTCGACCGGGAGGCATCGTCATGGTTACGGTTTGGTCGCCATCTTCTACAATACGAGCCAATTCGCTGAGAGCGCGTGCCGGAATGACAGCGCTGATGGGTAGAGAAGCGGATGAGGAGAGGGGAGCATATCGTACTGATAGACGAAATCCATCTGCAGCCGCCATTGTTATTTTGTCGTTATTTATTTTGATCAATACGCCTGTCAGAATGGGTCGGGCTTCATCTGTAGAAGCTGCAAAAGCAACCTGATGGATCATTTCTTTCAGGTCAGCTACGTTGATCTCCAAGCCATCGCTCAAATCCTCCACCGATATGGGCGGAAATTCCTGGGAATCGATGCACTTCAAATCGTTGTTGGATGCACCGCAGCGCAGATTCAGCGTTTGGGTGCGCACATCGAGCGCCATATCCACGTGCGATTCTGACAATGTCCCTACCAGGTCGGTGAAGGTGCGCGCCGGTACGGTGGTGGAGCCTTCCTCGTGTATTTTGGCGCCAATCCAGCAAGTAATGCCCAGTTCGAGGTTCGTAGCTGAAAGCCGCAGACGACCCTCGTCGGTTGCAACAAGAATGTTTGCCAGAACCGGCAGCGTGCTGCGCGGTGATACGGCGCGCGATACAATGCTCAGACCATGAGCCAGATTCTCCTGCAAGACAGATGCTCTCATGATTACAGTCCTCTCCTCGAATGTGAATAATTAGAGTATACAACGAGAGGGCATAATTTACCAGTCATTACCGGGCCGGATTTGCGAATCCCTCAGTGGAAATCCCCCCCCCATACCAGGAGATGTAAATTCATTTGTAGTCAGTTTTGCCAATTGTGAACCTCACGCATCTGTACTTTGTAAATTAAGTGAATTTTCGAGTCGGGTTTAGCAAGCTAATAACAATCAACGGAAACCGTGTTTTAGAAATGGCAGCGCTTCGATACTATCTGATGAATGGGGAAGTGGATTCGTTTATACGGCGCAGTTTGAAAAAATGGGCTGCCAGGCAAGAGGCTCCTGAGGACGGTTTTACACGCCTACTGCAGCAGGTTTGCTTGATTTTATACGCGAAAGCCAACCAGAGGCAATTGAGTGCAAATGATAATGGTGGGGGAAATGGCAAAATTAGTAATAATAAGTGAGTGAGGCCCAGGTATATAATTACTGGACCTCTTTTCTTCATCCAGGGTATATATACCCGGATGTACTCCTGTTATTTTAACTATTTTGAACTAAGTTGGAGCAACGATACAGGCACCGTGCGCCAATGTCTAGTATGAATCGCGTAAGCGATGACCATGTTTGCAGGATCTGGTTAAACCCAGCCGCGCAGGTGCATCGCCTCGGCAACGCGTGCGACTGAGACCACATACGCTGCCAGACGGTTGTGCAATTTGAGCTTTTGAGCAGTTTCGTGCGTGGCGTGGAAAGCTGCGGTCATCTTCTTATCCAGCCTCTCGTGTACCATCTCTATATCCCAGTAGTAGTCGTACGCGTTCTGGACCATCTCGAAGTAGGAGACCGTTACGCCTCCGGCATTAGCCAAAAAGTCTGGGATTACATAGACACCGTTGTCGTACAGGATTTTATCGGCTTCCGGCGTTGTGGGACCGTTTGCCAGCTCGACGCTGACCTTCGCCTTGATGTTATTGGCATTGGCTTCGGTAATCACACTTTCCAAAGCTGATGGAATTAAAACGTCCACGTCCAACTCCAGAAGTTCGGAGTTGGTAATCTCTTTGGTGCCTGGGAAGCCCAGAACCGTGCCAGTCTGCTGCTTGTGCGCATACACCGATTCGTAGTCCAAACCATCGGGGGAATAAATTCCGCCTCTGGAGTCTGAGACAGCAACAACTTTAAGACCAACCAAATCAGATCCCAGTTGGTGGGCAAAAGAACCGGCGTTGCCGTATCCTTGCACAGCAGCCGTTGCGCCGTTCAACTCAAGGTTAAGCACCCTGCCGGCTTCGCGCAAACAATAAATCCCGCCCCGGGCAGTGGCATCTCCTCGACCAGCAGAACCACCGAGCGGGAGGGGTTTGCCAGTTATCACCCCAAACTCATTGAAGCCCTGCATGAATGAGAATTCATCCATCATCCAAGCCATGATCTGGGGATTGGTATAAACATCGGGAGCGGGCACGTCTTTCTCTGGTCCGATAATACGTCCAACCTGGCGGATATAAGCCCGGCTTAAGCGCTCCAGTTCCCCTTGTGACATCTTCCTTGGATCGCAAACGATTCCACCTTTTGCCCCACCTAGAGGTATATCAACCATAGCACATTTCCAGGTCATCCAGGCTGCCAGGGCGCGCACAGTATCGATGGTCTCGTCGGGGTGATAACGCAGGCCTCCCTTCGTTGGTCCGCGGGCGTCGTTGTACTGTACCCGGAAGCCCTGGAAGACTTTAAAGGCGCCATCGTCCATTTTTACCGGCAGCGTCACGTGAAGTTCGCGCAGCGGCCAGCGTAAGAGTTCGTGAGTTGCTGGATCCAGTTGTAGAACTTCCGCGGCCTCGTCTAATTGAGCCTGTGCTATGGCAAAGGGGTTTAATTCTGGCATTTGGTTGGCTCCTTTTACTTGGATTGGAAAAAGGTATTGTGGATCAGGTTAGTTGCGGTTATGTTGTACGGTTCAAATGGAACTCAGGGCACAAACAGCCAACCGCGCTGCTCCATGGCTTTTACAACCCGGTCAATAGCCACCGCATAGGCGGCATCGCGCATGAACATCTGCTCGCTTTCCGAAACCTTGATGATCCCATCAAAAGCAGCCGTCATTTTGGTGTTCAAGCGCTCAATCACCTCTTCGCGGGTCCAGTAGTAGTTCATGTCGTTCTGGACCCCCTCGAAATACGATACAGTTACTCCCCCCGCGTTGCATAAGAAATCAGGGATGAGAAAGATGTCATTGTCCCTGAAAAAATCATCGGCTTCAGGGGTGGAAGGTCCGTTGGCGCCTTCAGCTACTATCTTCACGCGGTCGCTGATCAGATCGACGGTCGTTGAATTTATCTGTCCTTCCAGAGCACAGGGGATTAAGATATCCACATCTTTACTGATCCAGGCATCACTATCCTCAATTGTGTATCCCGCTTCGATTGCCTTGTCCTTGTTAATCGAGCCGTAAATGTCTGTGATCGTTTGCAGGAAGCGGGGGTTTATACCGGCGTGATGGCTTACGGTGTGCGATGTGCCTTCGTCGCGGTCCCAGCATGAGACGCAGGCTACCTTGCCTCCTAAAAATTCAGTAAAACTTATCGCAGCGTGTTGAGCCACGTTTCCAAAGCCCTGGAAGGAGGCAAGAGTATTTTCTGGGTCCAGATTGAAACGGCGCATTGCTTTTTGCACAGTATAGGTGACCCCGTAGCCAGTCGCCTCATTACGACCCAGCGAACCACCACCGCCAATTGGTTTTCCGGTAATAACACCGGGTGTATATTCGCCCACCATCTTGGAATATTCGTCCATCATCCAGCCCATCATTTGGGGTGTGGTGCCCACGTCGGGAGCCGGGATGTCCTGTCGTGGACCGATGGCGCGCCAGATTTCATCAATCCAGCGGCGGCAGAGACGCTCTTTTTCCGAATCATCCAGGGCGGCTGGGTCGACTGCCACACCACCTTTTGCCCCGCCCAGGGGGATGTCCACCACTGCGGTCTTCCATGTCATCCACATTGCCAGGGCGCGGATCGTATCAAGCGTTTCTGACGGATGGAAGCGAATGCCGCCTTTAGCTGGTCCGCGGGCATCGTTGTGCTGCACTCGATAACCATAAAAGACACTGATAGTCCCATTATTCCTGCGCACGGGAATTTGGAATTTGAACTCCCTCATGGGCCAGCGCAGCATTTCGGATACGTATGGTTCTAGGTTCAGCAGTTCTGATACATGATCGAACTGAGCCTGTGCCATTTCAAAAGCATTAATTTTATCTGACATTGAGTTATTCTCGAGTTAGAAATGAAGAAATGAACGCCCGTGAAACAATATAAGCGGACACCTCGGAATGATGTCCGCTTTGATCTCTACAGAGCATTGGTTGGGTGAAAAAATACCCGGTGAAAAAATACCCATCGTTTTTCCATCATCTTGATGAAGGATCACACCATTAATTTAGCAGAAGTATAGCACATCGTCAAGTGACAAATGCAGTATTTGTTCATGATGGGGTCGGCAGACATAATGTTAACCCCTTATATGTCAAACAGAGCTGTCTAATAAGCTGTAGGGCGGCTATCTTAGCCGCCACCTGTGTGTGCAGGTATAGAAACCTGCCCTATAAATGGAGGCTGGCAAGAAAATTTTATGTGCTTTTGGGACAGCCCCGTAGAAGATTTATTGCAGAGTAGATTTGTTGCTGATCGTGGGAGGGTTGCGACCCCCGTGTCAACCCCTTATTTGATTAAGGGGCAGCCTCGTTTTTTCCATTACCATCTCTCCCGTTTCCGGATATTGACGAATATCCACCCTCCCACATTGGTAAAGGACGTTCATAACCAGCTAACTTCAAACCGGTAAGTGCAGCGGTATTCATGTCCATGGCGCGCAGATCCTCAGTTGAAAGGTCTGAGATACGACTGTGACCGGAAAGCATGGTGAGGATTTTTATTTCTTCCGCGGTGGCGTGGATGAAGTTTGCAAGCCGGGTTCCCGCTTCAACTGGATCGAGCCGGGCTCGCATCTCTGGCTTTTGGCTTGTGATTCCATAAGGACAGTTCCCCTTATGGCATGCATAGCAGACCCGGCAACCCATGGCTACTTCAGCGGCGCTGCCAAAGCCGACTGCATCTGCCCCCATTGCCAACGCTTTGAACGAATCAAGCCCGTTCCGGATACCACCCAATGCAATCAATTTAACTTTGCGATGTACGCCATAATCCTTGAGCGCCTGAACAGCAGGAGGGATACATGCAATTGTGGGGATGCCAACTCCTTGTGTGACAAGATCGGGCGAGCAGCCAGTACCACCGACCAACCCGTCTATGCTGATGGCATCTGCACCCGCTTCGATACAGGCAGCCACGTCAGCATAAGGACGTGATGGTCCCAATTTAAAGAGTATGGGATATTTGTAATCGGTCGCATTACGCAAGAAATCAACCATGTGTTTCATATCTTCAGGCGTCTGTACATCGTAGTATCGGCAAGGGCTGAGGGCGTCAGTGCCTTCAGGGATACCACGCACCTGTGCTACCTCCTTGGTGACTTTAGCGCCCAACAAGTGCCCTCCCATGCCGGGTTTGGCGCCCTGACCAATTTTTACTTCAATACCGTCACCGCTGTTGATGTAATCTGCTGAAACACCCCAGCGCCCTGTCGACCATTGAACGATTAAATACCCACCAGGCTCCCATTCCTTGTGCGTGGAGTTTTCATCCGAATATCCGCGGGACAGCCAGGCCTCTTCAGGTAATAAGCCTCCCTCTCCGGTGTTGGCTGCAATACCAGTCATTGCTGCGCCGATAGCCAAAGCCATTTTAGCCTCTTTGCTCAGGGCGCCAAATGACATCGCCGGCCACACAAACGGTAATTTGAGATGCATTGGCTTTTCACTCGTGTCCTCTCCAATCACCACATCCATCTCACACTCCTCACGATACTTATCACGAGGCGCGTCGCTGGCAATTTGGCTGGGTACTACGGTAATCATATCGAAATTGGGGGTTTGCCCGTGCGTACCAAATCCTCGCAGCAGATAATCACCGGTTTGTGCTTTATAATGAATTTCTTCAATTACACCAAACGTCCATGGATAACGAGAAATATATTCAGGCTCTGCTGGATTGATGCGAATAGCATTTGTTGGGCAAAATTCCACACAAATGCGGCATCCAACACAGGCGTTGTAATTTTGAATGAACATCTCTCCTGAAGCATCGTCGAGGGCATAGACACCATGAGGGCATACTTCTACACAAGTAGCACACTTGCCAGGCATTTTTGCATTCAGACAGGCTTCTTTGTTAACACTTACACAAAATGCACCCACAACACTCATTCTCGCCTCCAAATATCCGGTTTCACAGTTCCTTTTTGGTTAGGTACCGTTATTTGTAAAACGGCTTCTCCGATGCAGCAACGATCTTTTTGAAGTTTGCTGGGTCCGCCTCTATGCCATAAGCTTCAAAATAATCAAGCAGCTTGGCAATATCCTCATCCGTTATTGGTTCAATAGTTGTATTATGTCCAAGGCTTTTCCATTGTCCAGCAATGTATACATTACCGTTGATTAAATAGTTGGCAAAATTATTACCGGCATCTCCGAGGACAATCAGATCTCCATTGAGCATGTATGTGGCAGCCTCGTCACCTATGTTCCCACCTACGATGACCGTCGCACCCTTGTTCATTGTCCCAGAAAAATCGCCAGCATCCCCATTCACAATGAAAACACCTCCATAACAATACTGGGCTGCGCCGTATGCGCTGTTCCCTTCGATGATTACGGTGCCTCCAGTCATGTTATCAGCGGCATATTTCCCGGCATTTTCTGTTACTCTGATTGTGGCTCCATTGTTCAACACGCCCAGGTAATCTCCAGCATCACCCTGCACTACAATTTCACCTTCTTTTAGCCCAGCAGCAAGACCATGAATATGTTTGGCGTTGACAATATGAACAGTATCACCATTTAGTGAAGCTTTTAAAGCTTCATTGACAGCCTTAATATCCTTCTTTTTTGCGTTAATAGATACCATTTTCGCCTCCACAGAACTTAGCATCCAGTGCAGTCGCTGCGAACGATCTCCTGCGGTTTCGTCCGTGTGGGCGTACGGTAGAGTCGGACGAACTGTTGAATGGCTTCACTGCGTTTGAGCGGATCAGCCAGGGCATCCAACATCAGTAATTGAACATCATTGAATTCTTGGGCACGTTCTCGCTTATCCTTTTCGTTTGCCGCAGAATCTAGAGCAGCCATGTCTACTTCATCGCTAGTCTCAATCAAATTCATTTTGACAGCATTACGTGTAAAGACATCACCTGTGCGTGTTCGGATGATCAACGTTGACATATCTTCGGATGTGCCCAACGTCCCAACAGCCAGATCGGCCGATTCACCCAGGTAATCAATACAACTGCCGCATCCTGAAAGGGTGTATTCTTCTGCTTGTTGAAGGGGGATTGTGCGTACATCGCCGTCCCATAGAACTGCATGCAGCCATTGGTTGTCTGGAGACAATTCCAATCGCATGACCATATCACGTGACACGCCCATGCCTTTGACAAGTACCTCTTCAATTAATTCTGGTCGGTAGATTCCGGTGCAAAAAGTCGATATAGTTAAACGGATTGCTTCTTGGTATAGTTTCAAGCGAGGATTAGTTGAGTGTTTCATCTTGCGGATAGCCTGAGCAGTGCACGGCGTCCCCACAACTGCAATGTTTTCCATACCTCTATCAAATATTGCCTCATTGAGTACGTCTAGAGTTGGTGCCCATAAATACTGCGGACCTATACTTCCCACGATCTCTTCAACGGTTGAGGTGACTCTAGCAATTGGCTTCAGTTCCCAAGGATCAAGGTCCAGCATCACTACCCCGTCCAGCAGTCCAGTACTACGACCAGCGGACAAGATGCTCAGAATCACGCCGTTGGGTGTGCCAGTCTTGATTGGACCACGCGCCCGGGCTGCCAGGGCAACTTGTGGATCTAAAGGCACCCATCGCTCTAGCCGTGGGCAAACTTCTTCACATAACTTATCGCAAAATGAACAGCTATCCAACGGTTTTTTTGTGTAACCAAGAGTTTTGACTGGCGGCACTAGCAGCGGGTGCTCTTTTGCATTCCAATGTAGAACTTGCTTGGAGCAAGCCGCGACACACAAACCGCAGCCAGTACAATCGTCAAGCGCCCATACTTCTGTTTCTAATCGTTTTACCATTCCATCCTCCTGGATGAACCAGTTCCTCGCTTTTTAGGGATGTTTGTTCCACAGATAACTGATTAGCAAATCTCGTTACCGTCCCTATAAATTTTTTATAATCATCCCCAGACATGAATTCCAGGTGAAGTCGGCGCGGGTCTACACCGTGATCAGCGAGTTGATTTTTCAGTCTCTTCACACGTTCTCTGGCATACAAATTCCCAGTGCGATAGTGGCACTCTCCCGGATTACATATACCTACAAACACTCCGTCAGCGCCATTCAAAAACGCCCACAAAATATGGTCGGGATCTAAGCGAGCCGAACAGTTCATCCTGATAATTTTCACGTCTGGGAAATTTGATTCACGTCGTGCGCCGGCTATTTCTGCAGCGGAATATGCACTCCATTCACATGTCAGCGCCACGATCCGCGGTTTATTTTCTGAAACCCCATTAAAACTATTCTGATATCGGGTGGTTTCTAACGCGGCGCTGATTTGAGCGAGGATAGTTTGATCGCTCCAACCAGGCAGGGCGATCGCCTTCACTGGACAGACAACTAAACAGTTACCGCACCCAATGCAGCGCAGCTCATCTACTTCAGACAGTGATAACAGTCCGTCGCGTTTTACCATTTGGATCACCTGCGTTGGGCAGACCTGGGCACAAGCACCGCAGCCCGTACACAATCCTGGGTCAATACCAGCAACAGGCGGGTTCTTACAGATCGTCTCCTGCGCGAGAAAGTGTTTGGTCCGCGCGCTGGTTATGTAAGCCTGAAACAAGGTCTCGGCTGTATCAACTGGTAAGTGCACACTACCTGAAACGTAAACGCCATCAGCGCTGGCATCATCAGGTCGTAGGGGGAAACGCGGCTCAATTAAAAACCCTTGCTCGTCTTGAGGTAAGTGTAGCAAACCAGCCAACGAGTCTGTACCCTCTCGAGGCATAATTGGCAAAGAAAACACCACCCGGTCAAAAGGAATCCGAGTTATTTCGCCGGTCTGGTGATCATGCATTTCTATTGTTGAATCGTGGATAACAGGTGGGCGCCCCTTGTAGTATCGGAAGAACATTATGCCTAACTCTTGGGCATACATAAAACCATCTTCTCCTGGACCGCCCTGTACGCCCAGGTAAAGGTCACGAAAAAGAAGGGTTACATTAGCGTCCGGACTGAGCTGTTTTACCCTGATGGCTTGCCTGATGGTAGAATTACTGTTCAAAGGTGAGCCTCGACCACCATTAATCTCGCCTCCATCAAGGACCATAACCACATCACTTTGAACCAGACCATGTTCTGTTTTGGACGCATCATCAAGTTCGGCATCAAATTCAAGATGAGTGCGGACGCGAGAGCGGTCATACCAATCATAACCGTTCAATTTTTGGGGTTCTGCCCCGCTGGCAACGATGACTGCACCGACATTCAAAGCCGATGTATTATTACCCTGGCAAGCGCTGACAGTGTAATTCCCAGGTTGTCCGCTTACACTGGTCACATGCGAATTCAACATGATGTGAACATTAGGATGAGTCTTAATTTTCTTTACCTGTTGGGTGATCAGTTCCGCTGCGCCAGATTGCAATGGGAAGGTTTTTCCCCCAAGCCGACTATCCTGTTCAACCAGGGTTACGCGGATTCCCTCGTCAGCTAAAGCGATGGCTGTGGTCAGTCCGCTTAGACCACTGCCGATCACCAGTGCTTTCCTGACAATCTCAGCGCAATATTCATGCGGAAGAGTGATCGTTCCCAGGCGCGCCACCCCTATTTCAATAATGTCAGCAGCTTGCTGAAAAGCAGCCTTAGTATCGTTCGGATGGACATAAACGCATCCCTCGCGTATATCGACCACTTCAAGGTAGTTGCCTCGTATACCTGCTGATTCAACTGTTTCCCGGAATAGCTTTTCAACCAGACGTGGCGCGCAACCTGCTATTAAAACTCGTTCTAATCCATGATCTTCGATCGCCTGTCTGATCCTTGCCTGCCCATCTTTGCTGCAAGGATAAGCCTCACAGTTCGTATAAACGACACCTCGAATATCGGCAGTCAACTGCCGCAGGTCTTCAGTGTCCAGAAGACCAGCGATTTCCTGACCGCAGTTGCAAATAATTACTCCAATGCGGGGTGAAGTGTCGTCTTCCATACCGTTACCCATTCTGATCGCCTGATATTCCATAGGATGCAGCATCTGAAGTAACGCCTTCTATTAACTGGTTAAATTTCGAGCTCATATTCAGGTCACTGCATATTCTGCACTGAGCCCGGTCATAGTCAGACGAGTATCGATGAATACTATGAGAACCGAAAACATCTCTTAATTTTATGTAACCAGTTGGGCAAATAAGTACACAGGTGCCACACCCGATACATGTGGGAGATGTCTCCTCAAATGGTGGGCTGACCTTCTTATTGATACCCCTGTTGATCAGGCTGATCGCGCTGATTCCAACGATCTCTTTACATGCTCTAACGCACAGCCCGCAAATAATACAGGAATCGGCTTGTGGCATTTTATACCGGGCTTCCTTCACACCAAACTCTGAAGCCAGCGCCACGATCTCGGGAGTATCATAGCCACTTGCAAGGAGCAGTTCGGCAACTACACGTCGATTTCGCTGTACTGCCTTACTGTTGGTTTTCACATTTAAGCCTTCTTCACATGGATATGCACATGCAGCAACTAATCGAGACGATTGTTCTTCCTTATAGATCTCCACCACACACAATCGGCAGGCGCCATATGGCTCGAGGGCGGGATGGTAGCATAAAGTAGGTATTTGAATCCCATTCTCGCGACAAGCTTCTAGAAGTGTTCGCCCTGCAGTTGCCTCGATAGATTTGTCATCAATCGTTAGGTGGATCATTTCTATGTCACCATAATTGCATCAAACTTACATACACTTTTGCACATTCCACAACGTGTACACAAATTAACGTCAATCTGGTGAGGTTTTTGTTTTTCGCCGCTGATTGCGTTTTCGGGGCAGTCGCGCAGGCATACCATGCAGCCAGTGCAGTTCTCAGGGATTACTGAATAAGTGATCAACCCTTTGCATACTTTTGAAGGACAGGTCTCATCAATAATGTGAGCCTCATACTCTTGACGGAAGTAGCGAATTGTTGAAAGAACCGGATTGGGCGCTGTTTGCCCCAGTCCGCAAAGAGAGGCTCGTTTAATCTCTTCACCCAGCTCGATCAAGTATTCCACATCACCGGGTTTTCCTTCGCCATTGCAGATTCGTTCGAGAGTGGACAACATTGCTTTGGTTCCCACACGGCAGGGCACACACTTGCCGCAAGATTCTTCTTGTGTGAAAGTCATAAAATATCGAGCAAAGTCCACCATGCATACATCTTCATCGGCAATCACCAGACCCCCTGAGCCCATTATGGCGCCTAAGGCTGAAAGCGACTCATAATCGATATGTACATCCAGATGTTCTGCCGGGATGCAACCACCAGATGGGCCTCCAATTTGGGCTGCCTTGAACTCTTTACCATTTGGGATACCCCCGCCGATATTGTAGATCAAATCGCGCAGAGAAATACCCATAGGTACTTCTACCAGACCTGTGTTGTTGATGTTCCCGACGAGCGAGAATATCATTGTGCCCGTGCTGGTCCCTGTGCCAATATTGGCAAACCAATCAGCACCTCTTTTGATGATTATTGGTACGGAAGCCCAGCTTTTAACATTGTTGATGTTCGTTGGTTTCCCCCATAAACCTTTCTCGGCTGGAAATGGTGGGCGCGGGCGTGGTTCACCAACGCGTCCTTCTATAGACGCTATCAGGGCGGTTTCTTCGCCACAGACAAACGCTCCGCTTCCCAATTTGATCCCCACGCTAAAGTCAAAACCGCTTTTAAGGATGTTTCTTCCCAAAAATCCATTAGTTTCTGCTTGAGCAATTGCCTCGCGAAGATGTTTAACCGCCAGAGGATACTCGTTTCGGATATAGACATACCCCGTCTGTGCTCCGATGGCATAAGCCCCGATGATCATGCCCTCCAGGACGCGGTGAGGATTTCCCTCCATAATGGAGCGATCCATATACGCACCCGGGTCCCCTTCGTCGGCATTGCAGATTATGTATTTAACATCGACTGGTTGCTTCCTACACAACTCCCACTTATATCCTGTGGGGAAGCCGGCGCCACCGCGACCTCGCAGCCCTGACGCTTTGATTTCATCAATAACCTGTTCGGGAGGCATTGTGCTCAAGACGGTCTGCAGGGCAGTGTACCCACCCTCAGCTATGTATTCTTCTATCTTTTGAGGATCTATTAATCCATTCAGATCTAGGATGACCCGCTGCTGGAATTGATAAAAAGGCACGTCCTGCTCGTGCTCGATTTTTTCACCAGATTGCGGATCCATATAAAGCAGACAATCGATGATCTCGCCACCAATGATGGTTCTTTCAACAATTTCTGGAACGTCTTTAGCGGCAACGTGCGCATACATGATCCCAGAAGGGCGGATTACCACAAGAGGACCTTGCTCACAAAAACCGTGACAACCAGTTGTTTTTATATCAAAGTCGAGGGTTGCCTGAATGTTTTGGCGATTAAACTCTTCGCGAAATGCTTCGCTTAACTTTTCGCTTCCTAGGACTCTGCAGCCTGTTCCACCACATATCGTAATGGAAGGATGGTCTGGACCTTTGAAAGCTTCTTGGATAGTCTCAAAGGGATCAAGTTCAACTGGAGAAATAATATTAGCCACGTTGCTCCTTCTCTTCACTTCTCATAATGCGGCGTAGCAGCGCATCAGACTTTTGGGGTGTCATTTGTCCAGAATATTCCCCATCGATTACGACGATGGGTCCAAGTGCGCATGCGCCTAAACAGTTAACCGTTTCCAGTGTGAACAACTTGTCCCGGGTAGTACTACCAGCTTTAACGCCTAATTTTGTCTCCAACCTGTCGAGCAGTTGAGGGCTGCCCCGGACATGGCAAGCCGTGCCCATACAGATGTTCATGCAATGCTTGCCTTTCGGTCTTAGACTGAATGCGTGGTAGAACGTAGCCACAGCGTACGCTTGTGAGAGTGGGATATTCAAATGCTCACATACGAGGATCAACGCCTCGGGTGGCAGGTATCGAAATCGCCCCTGGATTTCTTCAAAATAAGGAATTATTGAACCTTTTCCCAGGGCTTCATCTTGAACAATGTCGTTGATTTCACTGATGATTTTCTGCATGGTTAGTGTTCACCGCCTCCCAAATCTTTAGAGACGCTGCCAGACTTTGAGTGGCGGTGTGAATATGGATGTGACCAGTGCTGCGTGACCTTTTCCCAGTTCAAGATCCTTCTTTGTGATAAGAATGGCATTTAGAACGGAGTCGTATTTAGCTAAGATCGGCAAAGGCAATTCCTTCAAGCTTTGCGTTAATGATCTGTCGAGAGAAGCTATGAACGCTTCAAGTCCTGCTGTTGGTGAACTGACCACCAGGATCAGGTTTATTGTGCCGTCTATTGGCATATCTTCACCAGATTGAAAGTCGGGATTGGCACATGGCTCGAATAAGTAGATTTCCTCCATATTCACATCGTATTCGCCGATTACACGACCAACCTCGTCTGCCAGCCCGTATTTGAAAGTGCAGAAAAAATCATGCTGCTGGAACAAAATGTCAAGGTCCTGTTCCTGGCGGATTGGGGGGATTTTCAAGCGTGCACACTCAAGAGCTTCTTCTATTATGGTTTCAACAACTTCATTTAGTTGAGTGGCTTGCCTCGGTAATACTGCTACCCTGGATACCGGAGTTTCTACATTTGTACTCATTATTAACCTCCTTTTATTTCTTTCAGTTGGTTTACAAGAAACACGCACCTGTAAGATCAGCTCTTCTCCACTGTGTCACAATATCATAAGAACAATGAAAAACGCATAAAAAGATGCTGGAGATAAATGAAAAATATATGAAAAAAGCCACGGAAAATGACCGTGGCAAATATGTAAGACTTGTGTGTTTGGATATTGTTGTTTTTTTTCTTCAGGATTCTTCAGGACACTCTAACATATACCCAACTCCCTGGTGTGTAATTATATATTGTGGGTTTGCAGGATCAGATTCCAATTTGCGACGCAGGTATCGAATATAAGCACGTAAATAGTCAATATCATCACGGTATTCTGGACCCCACACAGCTGTTAAGAGTTGTCCGTGTAGCATAACCCGGTTTCTATTTGTTGCTAATGCATGTAGGAGATTGTATTCCGTGCGTGTCAACTTTACTCTTTCCCCATCTACAGTTATCCGCCTTCGAGACGTGTCAATATGCAGAGTCCCGCAAATAATCTCTTCCTCGATGGTTACTGGAATCGAATCAGAAGCTCGTTTAAGGACAGCCTGCACGCGCACTAACAATTCTTTGGAGCTGAATGGTTTGGTAAGATAATCGTCTGCCCCAGCATCAAAGCCGCGTAAAAGGTCAGACTCGCGGACTTTTGCGGTCAACATAATGATTGGCACATCAGAAAATTTACGAACACGGCGTGCCACGTCGAAACCATCAACCTCTTTCGCAAGCACTATATCGAGCAGCACAAGGTCAGGTTGTTCTTTGGCAATCAACTCGATGGCTTTTTCTCCACTCCGTGCAGAAAAGACGGTATAGCCAGAAGCTGTCAGAACCTCATATAGGAGGTTAACCAGTTTGGGTTCATCATCAACGACCAGAATTCGAGCTTCACTCATGGATTTTTGAACTCCCTTCACTCATTATCTATAGCAGGATTCAAGCCATCAGATGGTATTGAGAAAAACAGGGCAGTTCCCTCTCCCACATTGCTCTCAGCCCAAATACGACCACTGTGCGCTTCCACAATCGCTCTCGCAACGGGGAGACCAAGTCCAGTTCCTGGAACATGGTAGCCGGTAGGCGATTTGACTCGGAAATATTTGTCAAAGAGAGGAATGAGGTCTTCCCGGGAAATTCCTACACCTTGATCTGAGATGCTGATAACGATATCATTTAGGCGAACTTCGCCTCGCACCATCACAAGACCGCCTGTTGGAGAATATTTAATGGCATTATCGATGATGTTGCGGATAACCTGTTTTATCCGCAATGGATCGGCATTAACAATGGGGAAGTCATCGGGGAAGTCAACAACCAGGTGATGGATTTCCGTGTGATGCTGCATTTCGCGAACCACCTCTTGAGTAAGACGTTCCAGGCGAACTGGTTCGAGTTCGAGGCTTAATTGACCCACATCAAGAAGGGAGGAGGTAAGTATGTCATTGATCATCGTCTGCAGGTTATCACATTCCTCGTCAATCAAGCGCAGGAATTCTTGTTCCTTCTCTTTAGGCCACGAGATATCCTCTAGCAGCAAAGCCGTTGAATAGCCTTTAATGGACGCCATGGGCGTTCGGAGTTCATGCGAAAGTGTAGCCATCGCTTCAGCTCTGAGAAGTTCAGCTTGTCGTGCCACATTGGTTTCGGTTGATTCGGTTTCTAACCGCACCCGGTCGACCACAAGAGCGATCAGATCAGCGAGGGTTTCCACGAATTTCAAGTCACGATTCGAAAAGGTTGTCGAACTTTTTAGAGAGCCAAGGAACAGTACACCGTATTTATGATCATCAGCACACAGCTGTGCTGCAACCATACTGTGTGGCGATTCGCCACCGAAAGTTAGTACGAACTTCTCGAGGTTGTTTGGGTTAATGTTGGATTGTATTTCCGCGATTTCAGCAGGAGAATTTAGCAGCATGGCTTTTCCACACTCATATACTTTTCCTGTAATGGCTTCACCTGCGCGCAAACGCATTTCTTTTAATATCTGGGGATTTTGAATTCCTTTGCCGCATATACCATGAGGTCGAAACACGTTCTCTTGTGGGTACCATATGAACACAACTCCGAACTCGGCAGGGGTGAAAGTATTGATGATCCTTTCCATAACCGCATCGAGAAGCTCGGGAAGATCAGCGTGAGTTATGAGCGTTTTGGACACTTCCGTGAGCGTATTCAGCTCGCGCCTTATATTTTCATCGCTCTGTGATCTAGACATAAAATGACCCTTTGATAATTTCCTGAGTGTACCTAGTGTTCCGTCAAACATCATAGATTAAGATGTCATTGCGAGGGAGCGCAGCGACCGAAGCAATCTCCTCGTAACTCACTTCGACTCTTCGCGTTCGCTCAGTTTGACAAACACAACATTTCCATTTGACAGACTACTAGATTAACAAGTGATTCTATAATACATTATTGATCTGCGCCTGGCAAGTTTTATTAAAAAACTGCTTTTATTGATCCATCTCTCCCAATTGGCGTTCTAGTTCTTGTTTTACAATCTGAGGATCAGCCTTACCTTTCGCAGCGCGCATCACCTGCCCGAAGAACCAGCCTGACAAGCCTTGTTTGCCCTTTAAATACGTGGCGACTTGTTCAGGATTCTCTTCCAGGACACGTTTGACAAGTTCAGCAATGTATCCGCTGTCTGAAATCTGTCTCAGACTGCGCTTTTCTACGATTGATTCTGCCGTTTCTCCGGTCTGTAGCATTTCCACAAGGACGGTTTTGGCTGTGTTTTGGTTGATTTCCCCATTATTCACCATCTTGATAAGCGCGGCTAGCTGCTGTGGCTCTACCTCAATGTCCTCAATGCCCACTCCGGCTTGATTCATGAAAGCAAATATTTCCACAGTGATCCAATTGGCTGCCGATTTTGCAGTTAAGCCCGTGGCAGCGTTGGCGGTACCTTCAAAATAATCAGCCACCGCAGGGTTTGCTGTCAGCATCCCTGCATCGCCGGCGCTCAAGCCGTACTGCTCCTGAAACCGGCGCAGCTTTACGAGCGGCAGTTCCGGCAGGGAGGATTGAACCCGTTCTATCCAACCTTTTTCAATTACCAGGGGAGGTAAATCTGGTTCCGGGAAATAGCGGTAATCGTGAGCTTCCTCTTTGCTGCGCTGCGGGATAGTTTCTTCCACAGCTTCATCCCAGCCCATCGTCTCCTGGACTACTTGTTTACCCTGTCTATTCAACTTAATTTGACGCTGAATCTCGTAGCCAACCGATTTCTCCAGGGCGCGGAAACTGTTCAGGTTCTTTATCTCCGTGCGTGTGCCGAACTCGCTGCTTCCAGCCGGACGTACTGAAACGTTGGGCTCAATGCGCAATACACCCTTCTGCATATCACCCGTGTTCACGCCCAGATAGAGCAGCAGGGACCGCAAGGCAACTGCGAAAGCGCGCACTTCTTCGGCGGAATGCAGTTCGGGTTCGGACACGATTTCCAACAGCGGGATTCCCGCCCGGTTTAAATCGATCAGGGAGTAACGCTCCTCATCGCCCTCGACGTGGGTAAGTTTGCCGGTATCCTCTTCCAGGTGGACGCGTCGGACGGGGATATGCCGTTCGCCCTGGGACGTCAAAATAGTCAGGCGACCATTTACTGCTAAGGGTTGTTCGTATTGGGATATCTGGTAGCCCTTTGGCAGGTCAGGGTAAAAATAATTCTTGCGGGCGAAAATGCTGACGGGTGCAATCTCACATTCCAGAGCAAGGGCAACCCGCAATGCGTATTCAACAGCACGTTGGTTCACTACCGGAAGGACCCCCGGCATCCCCGAACAAACCGGGCAGACTGCGGTATTTGGTTCTACCAGGTTGTGGTCAACTACCGGGCAGGCGCAGAACATCTTGGATTTGGTCTCCAGTTCGGCGTGGACTTCGAGACCGATAACGGCTTCGAATTCGCTCACAGAACTGTTCTTGGATTTTATGGTCTTTGTCATTTGATGCTTGCTGGGTTCAAGCCGATTGCTGGTTTCAAGCCGGTTGCTGGGTTCAAGCCGGTGCGCAGTATGATACAGCCCTTACATCTCCTTGATGCGCCAGATTTTTGGGGATTCGTCGTAAAATAATTCGAAGACCTGGTCGTCTCGGGTGATCACTCGAAACCGTTTGCCGCCCAGAGTTCGCCAACGCCCCAGTATTTCAGAAATCTCCAAGCGCTGTCCTTCCCAGTATAAAGCAACCGGTCGTTCGGCGTATTCAAATCCGGAGTGGCATAGGACTGGT
>JAUWPO010000003.1 GCA_030611505.1 Chloroflexota bacterium | reverse complement strand
GCGGATTTTATGTATGGATAGACCACTTTCAACATTTCGCCGTAAGCACTTCCCCCATAGTTGGGATCGCTTTCATTTCCCCAACATCCATAAGGCATGCCATAGGGGGGCTCATTAGTGTTTTTAGGAACATCCGGTTCGTTGTAAATCTCCCAATACTTAACGTTGTATGGAGGAGCACTGTACCTCTCAACTGCTGCATGCATAAATTGGCCAAAAGCAGCATATTCGCTTGGCTTGATCGGACCACACGGCGAGTAAAGATCATCCCGTGCCCATGGTGGAGTGCTGCGGACGATCAGGATGACTTCCATGCCCCGTTCTGCAGCGTTGATCAGTTGGTTATCTAAATAAGAAACCGCCCCCCAATTCCTCTCTCCACTGTAATTCCATTCAACCATTGCCCATATTAGCCCGTTATGCCGGATATAAGTTGCTCCCGCATCTTCAATTTCATTTAGGCCCCCGCCTTCAGTAATATTATACATCTCTACGCCGAAGATCGTTCGTACTGGGTAATTATTGAATATAATCGGTAGATAAATATCCATATCTACAGAAGGCGCTGCTAATGCAACCCCTTTTATTAAAGGATTTGTATCTGAATTCCCGGCAAGAGTACCCCACCTACCTCCTAAAGACGCCAAAATCGAAAAGAGTAAAATCAAGCTCAATAGCTTCCATTTACGCATAATAATATTCTCCATTAATCTTCAACTATCTTCACACTTTGACAATAGATCAAAATTCTACCACACTGCACACGAAGACCAATGGAATTTTATGGGCTTACTCAGTAATCTCAAAACTCCCATTGCGAGAGTAAAGTTATGCATTCTTGAGAAAAACGATGTGCAAAGATGATTTTTTTTTATGCAACAACTAAATTATCTCATAAAACCTTGCGATACTGATGATGGATGCAATATCCAAGATCAAAAACAGACCCAAATATATAACAATTTGAAGTTCCGGAGGTGGTTGTTTTCGTAGTTCTGATGGTCCAACATCAGTCCTTTTAAGAATTCCAGTAAACCAATCCAAGAATTGTATCAACAAAAGAAAAACTTCCAGCCAACCAAAGCTAAACACGATCGCCATAGGAATAATCACCGGATAAATGTAGCGTGCCACTGGATAATAGATTTGGGGAATCGCCAAAAAAATTGCTCCCCTGACTAAAGCCGGAAACCACACTGCAATGATCCCGATTCCGAGTATAAGGAGCACGTCCCAGTGAAGAATCCGCCAATTGCGAATAATCCTCAGCATTGCTCCACCGAGTATAATCAATGTAAAGACCGCTAAATAGTGGTAAGGATGATCCCCAATGAGCGAGATATGTCCCCATCCAAACTTACCCCAAAAAGTTCGGAACAGGCGAGGGATCGTGAGCTTATAAATAAATCCGGCGTTAGACCAATCATACAAGTAAGTCAGTATCAACGAAGGGCGTGTATTATCCCCTAAGAATCTCGATCCTAAGCCATCTAACCAAGGACGGAACCGCAGTCCGGCTTTTTCTGCGGAGCCGTTACGGATCAAGTTCCTGAAAGGTTCCCCCCCCCAATTTCCAACCGAACCATCCGGGAAACTGAAAACAGGTGCTTCTTCCAATGGTCGATGACCCTCAACCAAAACGAATCCATCATAATAGATTTGAACATCATTGGCAGGTGTCGTTTTATTTTCCGGCAGAGAAATCCAAATCCTTTGGTTCGTATCTGTGAGCGTGGTTTGAAGTCCATAAAAACGTGGCTTCTCATCTACTTCGACACTCTCAGAATACCTAGAACTGGGTGTACCTAATGTAGGTGTGCTAATTTCGATAGGTTGGTTGGCCCACATCCATACTCCCAGGGTCACATCTTTGCCATACAGCTCACGACTAATCTTTATTGGAATGGGTTGAAAGAGTGGCACCATCCATCGCGGTGTAACACCAGCCTGGGGCTCGATCACAAAGGCAAATTTTCCAAAAACTGCTTTTTCATCTTGGACACGTGTAGGACCGGCTTGAGAAGTTGAACGGTACCACCAGGCCGCATCATCCCAGGTAAAAGCCGCTCCAAGTACGGTGAGGAAACTGACAAAAATCAAAAACCAGGCATATTTTTGCTTAGCACCCTTTAGTAACGAAAATATAATTGCAATCGGCAGGATCAATAAGCTGACAACCGCGGTACTCTTCGTGAAAATACTGAGCAGAGCTGTAGATGATGCCCAGATGAAATCAATAATGGAAAATCCACGCTTCATCAGGCGCAAGCTCCCCCACAGCGATAATGACATTACCAGAACCGCACCTACATCGTTGTTTATGGATGTCATTATGTCAACATAACCCGGCAACAGTGCTAGAGTACCCGGAACCAGTAAACGTAGTGGATGTCCTGACAAGGTTATCTCTCGAGTGATACCCCACGCTATCATAACTGTTATGAGATACATAATTAATGATACCAATCGCCCTATGTACATTTGAGTTGTGACATTCCAGCCATTCATGAATCGAACTGGAAGTGAAACAATCCAATAGTAAAATGGAGGACCATCTAACTGCGAGTAGCCACCTATAGTCACTGATTGATCTGGAGAATCAAGTCTAGGTTGTGAGCCCATATCTCGATAAAAACCGTTATCAACCATAGATTCCACCACTGCCCGGTTCATCTGCGGGTCATGATCCCCTGGTTTGGGTAACCCCTCATGGTTGGCGATCAACCATACGTATTCGAAATGTTTGGGTTCATCATAATGCTGCCAGGGTGGAAGCAAGTAGACATAGATCAATCCATGCAGGAGTGCAAGGATAAGGATCAGGATAATACCATCCCGCTCATTATTACGCAGCTTTGAAACTTCGTTAGGAGGCATAAATAATCGGCTTATCAGCAGCCAGTATACTTATCTTTTCAAAACCTTCGGTCAATATCCGCTCCATTTCAAGAGCAGTTTCTTCAAAATCGGCCAAAGATCTTCCAATGGGATCAACAATGTCAAAAATTTCCCCCACCATTTCGCTCAACATATAAATCCGGTCGGTATATTCAGGGAAAGCCAACTTTAAGACCTCTTTGTGATTGTCTTCCATTACCAGGACCAGGTTGAACTCACTGAGCATTATGCCTGTAACAGTGCGCGATGCGTGATCGTTCAAATCGATACCATGTTCCTGCAAAACCAACTGGGTATTTAATGCCGCCGGTTGGTCTCCCATATCCCAAACTCCTGATGATTCGATCTTCCACTGATCACTTGAATCTTCGACCATCGAGCGCAGCAGCCCCATAGCCATCGGAGAACGGCATACATTGGCAGAGCAGATGAAAAGAACAGAATTCATCTCGAATCAATATCCTTTCAGAAGAACCGCATACTTAAATACCCAATTTCTGCCGGATAATGCGCGTCACAAAACGCGGATTTCCTATTATGTAACGCTCCCACTTGCCAGCAGGATCAACTATCAGTCGGTAGAACCATTCCAACCCTACTCTGCCCATCCAGGGAGGTACTCTGGACTCAATACCGGCAACGTAATCAAATAAAGCACCCACACCCCAACACACAGGAGCTGAAATCTCTTCCCGGTGTTCATAAATCCATCTTTCCTGGTGGGGTGTACCCATACCAACAAATAGGACCTGTGGCGATAAAACTCCAATTTCACTTTGGACTTGGACTTCACTTTTGTTTTTAAAATAGCCATCGCTGTACCCTACAATTTTAATTGCCGGATAACTTTTAAGCAAGTTGTCTTTAGCCTTCAGGGCAACTCCTTCCCCTCCCGCTAAAATATAAATTCGAATCGATTCCTGCTCTGCAAAATAGCAGAAATCCTCAATCCAATCGGCACCCGTATTCTTTTGCAATTTGCATCCGCCCAAAATACTGCTGCTCCATACCACGCTGATTCCATCTGCATAAACGATGTCCGCCTGATTTAGTAACCTGCGGTAATAAGTGTCTTCACTGGCAATATTTAAACAGTGGGCATTTACATACAGAATGGTCCTTCGCTGATCTCCCTCGACCCACTCTTTCACACATGCAAATATGCCATTAATATCAAGGCAGGAAACATTGACATCCAGGATATTTACTGAATTCAAAAGACCTCAATCTCTTATTTGATGGATTTATCTATTAGATTGTAAAGTATCTAAATCGGCATCCACCATCAATTTGACAAGTTCTTCAAATTTCATTTTTGGATGCCAGCCAAGTTTTTTGGATGCCTTACTGTAATCGGCAATTAACTGCCTTTTCTCCAAGGGCCGGTAGAACTGAGGGTCCTGAACCACGTAATCTCGATAGTCCAGGTCCAGGAAACCGAAGGCCAGTTCACAAAACTCGCGCACAGAATGAGTTTCAGCGGTTCCAATCACAAAATCACCCGCTGCTTCCTGCTGCATCATCAACCACATCGCTTCAGTATAATCCCTAGCAAACCCCCAATCGCGGCGTGCATCCAGGTTTCCCAGGTGCAATTCGCTTTCAAGACCTAGCTTGATTTTCGCAGCCGTATGTGTGATTTTACGGGTGACAAATTGAAGACCCCTTCTAGGACTTTCGTGGTTGAATAGAATACCCGAAACTCCATACAAACCATACTCTTGACGGTATCTCACGGTTAGCCAGTGTGCGTAGAGCTTGGCAATACCATATGGATTCCTTGGTTGGAAGGGAGTCGTTTCATTTTGCGGTACATCTACGGGGTTGCCAAATAACTCACTCGATGAAGCCTGGTAATAATGAGCAGCGGGGTGAACAACGCGGATAGCTTCGAGAAGGCGCGCGACACCTAATCCAGCTATATCTCCCACTTCAACTGTTGAATCCCAGGATGCTGCAGGCGATGATGGTGAGGCGAGATTGTAGATTTCATCCGGACGATGTTCTTCTATACATGCGTTGATAGCTTCTTGATCGGAAAGGGATCCCTCAACGAGCTGAATCCTCTTTATAATATGCTGGATGTTCTCTAAATTGACTGGGATGCTGCTGGGAATCCAGCCTACTACTTCTACACCCCTCTCGAGTAGAAGTTCACCCAAATACGAACCGTCTTGGCCATTAATTCCCAAAATTAGCGCTTTTACCAAACCGTTATCCTTCCATGCTTACGACCTGATCTTGCCAGCGATGCCACCTGCCATGATGGGTTTCTATAGCTTGTTGACCTTCTCCCGGCGAGTCGAGACCTAACAATTCCATATCGGCATCCACCATGATGTGAACTAAGTCCTTGAAGAAAATCCGTGGCTCCCACTTTATTACTTCACGAGCTTGGCTGGAATCAGCCAACAGGTAATCAACTTCAGTGGGACGGAAGTAGCGGGGATCAATCTTTACATAATCGTGCCAATCCAAACCCACATAACCAAAAGCCTCATCAAGGAATTCACGCACGGAATGGGCTTCTCCGGTTCCAATCACAAAATCACTTGGTTTATCATGCTGCAGCATTTTCCACATCGCGGCAATGTAATCGGGCGCATATCCCCAATCACGTTTGGCGTCCAGGTTTCCTAAATATAACGTATCCTGCAAACCAGCGCGAATGGCAGCCAAGGCTCGGGTTATCTTTCTGGTAACAAAGGTTTCACCGCGGCGGGGTGATTCGTGGTTGAATAGTATGCCGTTGCAGGCGAACATACCATATCCCTGCCTGTAGTTACGCGTCACCCAATAAGCGTATAATTTGGCTGCCGCATACGGGCTCTGCGGTTCAAATTGTGTGGTTTCGCTTTGGGGTGGCCTGGCGTTTCCATACATCTCACTCGATGATGCCTGATAAAACCGGGCGTTTAACCCACTTTTTCGGATGGCTTCCAGAATGCGAATAGTCCCCAAGCCTGTGATATCTCCCGTATATTCGGGCAGGTCAAAACTCACCCGCACATGACTTTGGGCTGCAAGATGATAAACTTCATCCGGTTTAATCTCGTAGATCAGATCTACCAAATTTCCCGTATTGGCCAAATCCCCATAGTGAAGATACAACAATACATCCTCTCCGTTGTGAGGATCCCTATAGATATGGTCGATACGTTTAGTATTAAAAGTGCTTGCCCGGCGGATCAAACCGTGCACTTCATAGCCTTTGGATAACAACAGCTCAACTAAATATGAACCATCCTGACCAGTAATGCCAGTGATAAGCGCTTTTTTCATAATTCTTTTCCTAGAACTTCAGTTGACGATTATTTTGGTTTAATAAGGGCAGCATCCATCTCTATAGGTACACGACGCTGGCTTCCCAACAGCTCCAACAATACCCGAACCCGCACTGTTCCGGGCAAACGCGAATCAAATATTGCCTCGTAGCCTTGGAAGGGACCTTCGGAAATTCGGATTTCATCACCGGGCTGTAGAGCTTCTAAAACTTCACCGCCGGCAGCGTTGATCTCACTAACCCGCTTACGAATGCTATGAATTAAATTGTCTGGTACAATCGCTGGCTCACCACCAAAACTTACTAATCCCACTGTATGCGGCATCCATTTGAATACAGATAATCCAACATCTTCAAGATCAGCGCATACAAACAAATAACCCGGAAAATAGGGAACCAACTTCCGGGCACGTGGATTTACAGGTTGAACACGTAAACGTGGGAAATAAGCTTCAAAACCGTGCGCAATAACCTGACGCCATACCACTTCTTCTTTGCGCGGCTTACTCTTCATCGCAAACCAACAATGTGCCATGTCCCTATTATGCCTCACCATCGGAACTTGTCATGAAATACTGCATAACCATCAAAAATACTTTCTCCATAATCACGGGGGCGGATTATAACATCATTATATAGTTTACTCCGACGATGCACTTCTTTCAAGTTCACATACTGATTGTGGGTGTCAAATTATCTTGAACTGCCCGAGCCATAAACAACATCAAATATCAAAAATGGCTCCAGCACATAGGCAAGAGCCACAATTAACGTACCAGGTTCAAAAATGTTTTATGGGAATCTATATCTCCTATGAGGCGGCTTGGACGATCTCGATAAAATCAGCGACTTTCAAAGATGCCCCACCGATAAGCCCGCCATCAATTTCCGGTTGGCTGAAGAACTCGGCTGCATTGCCACCTTTTACGGAGCCACCATAAAGAACACGCACAGTCTGTGCGAACGCTTCTCCAAATAAATCTGACAAGGTAGGACGGATCACATCAGAAACAACGGCGGCAGCTCCATCTGCAGTAGCCGCCATTCCCGTGCCGATAGCCCAAATAGGTTCATAAGCGATAACTAGCGGACTTTCATTCCCGGGTTCGATCATTCCTTCCAATCCGTACAAATCTTCTCGCACTTGCCGCGATATCACTTCCTTAGTGCGTTCTGCTTCATTCTCTTCAAGCGTTTCACCTACACAAAGGATAGGTGTCAGGTCATGTGCCAATGCCGCCTTTATTTTTCGATTTACTGTTTCATCTGTTTCCCCAAAATACGCCCGTCGTTCTGAATGTCCCAGGATCACATATTGACAATATTCGGCTACCATCGGGGGAGAGATCTCACCTGTGAACGCCCCGGCGGTTTCCCAATGTATGTTTTGGGCACCTAATCCGATATCCGTTCCCTCCAACAAGGCTGCAACAGCAAGCAACGAGGTAAACGGCGGGCAAAGCACTTTATCTACACCATCAATGGCTTGCAATCCTGGCACCAATTCCGAAACCAGATGACGAGATTCTGCCACTGTTTTATTCATTTTCCAGTTTCCAGCTACAAATGGTTTACGCATAATAAGCCTCTTTCTGTTTTCTAAATCACATTTTCCATAGTGAAGATAAATGGCGGCTATTTGTCCTCTAATGCAGCAATCCCCGGCAGAACTTTACCTTCCATCATTTCCAGCGAAGCTCCGCCACCGGTTGAGATGTGTGTGATGCGGTCCTGCAAACCAGATTGGTTGATCGCCGCCACAGAATCACCTCCACCCACAATAGAAGCCGCTTCACTCTCCGCTACCGCCTCAGCAACACCAAAAGTCCCCATAGCGAACTTTGGGAATTCAAACACACCCATTGGTCCATTCCACACAATGGTCCTAGCATCATGCAGCACCTTATCATAGGCGGCGACTGTTTCAGGACCGATATCCAAGATTCGCCATCCTTCTGGTACAGGAGCCATCGCTATTACTTTCGATTCAGCATCGTTGTCAAACCGTTTGGCGATAACTACGTCAACTGGCAGGCGTAAACGTGATCCTGCTACCTGCAAGAGCTCGCGAGCTGTATCCAATGCTTCATCTTCTACCAGAGAATCACCCACCGGGTAGCCTTGTGCTTTGAAAAAAGTATTTGCCATACCGCCCCCAATGAGTATAAAATCAGTCTTTGCAAGTAAATTGCGAATAACACCAATTTTATCGCTAACTTTAGCGCCCCCCAAAATGGCAATGAATGGTTTTTGGGGATCTGAAATTACCTGACCGAGGTATTGAATTTCCTTTTCCATCAGGAAGCCGGCAACCGCCGGGAGGTAATTAGAGATACCCTCAGTGGATGCATGAGCGCGGTGTGCTGAACCGAACGCGTCCATAACATACAGATCTGCCAGTGAAGCAAGTTGGCGCGCCATCTCTGGATCATTTCCCTTCTCTCCAGGATGAAAACGGGTGTTTTCCAAAACCAGCACTTCACCAAATCCCAATTCATGAGCAGCTTCTTCCGCGACCGGTCCTATGCAATCGCTAGCAAAGGCAACCGGTTCGTCCAATAATTCAGCAAGGTGTTCAGCCACTGGACGGAGCGTTAGCTCCACGTCCGGTTTACCTTTCGGTCTGCCAAGATGAGAACATAGTATCACAGCCGCGTCATGTTCCAACAGGTAATTGATCGTTGGTAATGCGGCTCGGATGCGGGTATCATCGGCGACTTCATCACCCTTCAAGGGTACGTTGAAGTCCACCCTCACAAGGACGCGTTTTTTATTGACATCCACATCAGTAATTGTTTTTTTACTAAACATGATTACCTCCGCGCATTGAAAACGTGAAACGCTCTCACGTTTCACGTTTTTAGTAAAGCTAATTCTCCACTTTTATATATCTTTATTAAAGATCTTTCGCAATCATAGCAGCAAGATCCGCAGTGCGTACAGAATAACCCCATTCGTTGTCATACCAGGCAACGACCTTAACAAGTGTCCCTTCCCCGCTTCCAAGCACTGTCGTGAACTGCAGGTCAATGGAGGAGCTATAACTATTGCCTTTATAATCCATGCTGACCAGCGGTTCATCAACCGCATCAAGAATGCCCTTCATGGAACCGGCAGCCGCATCCCGGTATGCTTGATGCAGCCTTTCTGTCGTTGTGGGGGTTTCCAATTCAACGGTCAAATCAACCAATGAAACCGTGGGAGTGGGTACACGCAACGCATATCCATCCACCTTGCCCGCAAGATCAGGGATAACTAATTTTAACGCACTGGCAGCACCTGTTGTGGTTGGGATGATGCTCAATGCTGCTGCTCGGGCACGCCGCAGATCTTTATGAGGCAGGTCAAGTATCCTTTGATCATTCGTATATGAATGGATCGTCGTCATAAAACCGCGCTTGATCTTATACTCATCATGGATCACTTTTACAGCGGGCGCTAGGCAGTTGGTAGTACATGACGCATTAGAGATCACATTGTGCTTCTTAGGATCATACTGGTCATCATTGACGCCTAAAACTACCGTGAAAATATCTCCCTTACCAGGAGCGGTGATTATGACCTTCTTAGCACCGCCTCCGGTAATGTGTTTTTCGGCGTCTTCTTTTTGGCGGAAGAACCCGGTGCCCTCCACAACAATCTCGACACCTAAGTCGCTCCAGGGCAAATTCGCAGGGTCCATTTCACTGAACGCTTTTAGCGATTTGCCATTTACGACCAGTTCACCATCCCCTACTTCTACGGTACCTTCAAAGATACCATAGTTAGAGTCATATTTAAACAAATGAGCCATCGTTTTAAGATCACCGATGTCGTTAAATGCAACTACTTCTAACTCTTTAGGATACTCATCCTGAATCGCTTTTAACACCTGCCGTCCAATGCGACCGAACCCGTTAATACCTACTTTTACTGTCATGAATACCTCCGTTAAACACTTGTTAGTTTGATTATCGTCAGTTCGAAACTACTCTTTTAATATACATGAATAAACTTTGTATAAACTGCGGTTTAAAGTTTTATCTGGAATTTATTAGGTTCCCGACTACTTATTATACCAAAGGACCAGTACGATCTTGATATAAATCCATGATTACTTGAGCCAATTTCTTCGAATCATGACGCCATGGATGAAGTGTATCGATTATGTCGGCGCTATATGTGGCATACTCTTGATCCAATTCCGGTTCGGCAGCAACCCAATCTACGTTCTGAGGCAGTTTTCCCTCATTATTATTATTGATTATCACCATATCGAATAAACCTTCATCCGCGTGCTCTTCAATGGCATGTATATGATCACCGCAAGTGAATCCATCAGTCTCTCCTGGCTGAGTGGCAACATTGCAAATGTAGAATGTATGAGCCTTACTGGCACGAATCGCTTCTGAAAAATCGGGTACAAGCAAATTCGGTAGGATACTTGTATACAAACTTCCCGGACCAATTAGGATCAAATCAGCAGATAGGATTGCTTTTATCGCTTCAGGGAAAGCGGGAGGATTATTGGGCTCCAACCACACTCTCCGGACCTTGCCATTGCTTTTCGGAATCTGGCTTTCCCCTTCAATACGAAGCTCGCTGACCATATGTGGGAGCATTACATCAGCAACCAACTGCACGTTATTCAGCGTGGAAGGTAATACGCGCCCATAGACCGCCAGGACTCTTCCCGACTCGGCTACTGCTTCCTCAATACTACCCGTTATCTCTGCCAGAGCAGTGATAAATAGATTGCCGAAAGAATGTCCATCTAATCCGGAATTACCATCTGGAAAGCGGTATTGAAAGAGCTCTCCCAGGAGAGCTTCATCATTCGAAAGAGCAACCAGACAGTTGCGAATGTCTCCTGGAGGTAAAATTCCCATATCACGGCGTAATCGACCTGAAGATCCGCCATCATCTGCGACTGTTACCACTGCAGTAATATTATGAGAAAATCCTTTCATGCCCCGCAGCATTGTGGACAGTCCATGCCCCCCACCAATTGCGACAACACGAGGTCCACGTTCTTTCTGCCGGTGGGTTCGCAGTGTGTCGACAAACCCGCGCCCCGGATGGATAAATGGCTTCATCAGTGAGCGATTTAACTCGCGTATGCCGATAATAATAAAGCCTAATCCCAATCCGCCAAATATGACTGCTCGGAGTGGTCGAACCAGGGACTGAAGGGAGGCTACTGATAATAATGGCAGCCACCATGTCTCAGGGGCGGTGCGGTAAACTTCTAATATCAGAACCGCAAGCCCTATCCCTATCAGTGTTGTTCCAAAAAGGATTACAATAATCCAGCGTTTTACACCAACGCCAGGAATAAACCAGAAGGTGTAATTTGAGATATTGCCGCTTAAGCGTTGGTACCAGCGTTTCTGTTCCTTCATACTTGCGGAGATGATAGCAGTCTTTTTTTGTCTCGTCAACGTGTAAACCAGATTATCATTTTGGGAAATTGGTCGGTTTTTGTTCTATACTATACTCGTTGGAACGAGCCTGAAAATGTTCTGTAATTCTCATATTATTTGAAAATATTTTTCCCGTTTTTTACTACATACGAGTGCATTACCATGTCAATGCTCACAAAACGCTGGATAATTGCTGAAACTATCCCATCCAAAATTGAAAAAAACTTGGATGGATTTCATCCAATTATGCGCCAATTGCTCTACAACCGGGGTTACACAACACAAGACGATGCAGTCAGGTACGTACAGGCTCAAACGCCTATAGGCACAGATGCATACGATTTACTAGGGATCCCTCAAGCTGTTGAGAGGATTATCTGGGGAGTTAAGAATAAAGAACAAATAGCCATTTATGGTGATTTCGACGTTGATGGTGTAACCGCAACGGCATTATTATCTCATGCACTGAAATTTATGGGGGCGGATGTTCTGGGTTATATCCCAAATCGCTTTGATGAAGGTTACGGGTTAAACATTGAAGCGTTAGACAAACTACATGAAGGTGGTATACGGTTGGTGATCACAGTTGATTGTGGTATCCGTTCCCTGTTAGAGGTTGACCATGCACGACGGTTAGGTATGGACCTGATTATCACGGATCATCATCAACCCAGTTCTGAACTACCTGCAGCGCAAGCTATCATCAACCCCAAACAACCCCATGATCGATATCCAGAAAAAGATCTGGCGGGGGTAGGTCTGGCATATAAGTTAATCGCCGCCATGAACAACCCTACAACTTTAAGAACGATGAAATCTCATATTGGAATGTCGCCCCCATCCGAAGGCGACTACCTTGATCTGGTTACATTAGGGACAGTCGCAGACTTAGCTCCACTGGTTGGTGAAAACAGAGCCCTGGTCAGAGCTGGCTTGGAACATATGCGCTCACCCAGACGCCAAGGAATAATGGCATTGATCGGCGTCGCAGGAGTAAACATCAACAATATAACTGCCAGTACAATAGGTTATGTTCTCGGACCTAGATTAAATGCCGCTGGCAGGCTCGATACAGCACTAACCTCCCTCAATCTGCTTCTTAGTGAGGATATTTACGAGGCGGGAGTACTCGCCCAGCAGTTAGACAATCAAAATCGTGAACGCCAGAAACTCACCAGAGACATTCAGTCTTCTGCTGAAGAAATTGTTATGGCGGAGGATCCTAATGCACTGCTTTTATTTGCGGCTCATCCCAACTTCAATCCCGGTGTAGTCGGATTAGCAGCTTCGCGCTTAACCGAAAAGTATTACCGCCCCTCAATTGTTGCCACAAGAGGTGATGAATTCTCCCGCGGCTCCTGCCGTAGCATACCAGAATTTCATATAACTAACGCTCTAGATCAATGCTCCGATTTATTGGTGCGATACGGTGGGCACTCTGCTGCTGCTGGATTTACAGTATCTAATATGCGTGTACCGGAACTCAAGGAACGAGTGAAAACGATTGCCGAAGAAGAGCTATCTCATTTGGACCTGTGCCCAACTATCAATGCAGATATAGAAGTCACTTTCTCGGAATTGAAACCCGAACTTATTGAGCATCTAAACTTGCTGCAACCAACTGGTCAAAGCAATCCACCAGCGCATTTCGTCTCTTATAATGTCAAGGTTATTAGAAGTCGACCCGTTGGTAGAGAAAAATCACATCTCAAACTTACCCTAACAGATGGCACATTCACATTCGATGCTATCGCCTTCAGGCAAGGTCACTGGTATGAACAAATGCCGGGTAGCATTGATGTCATTTACACTTTTGAAGTCAATGAGTACAACGGTCGCAGAACCCTCCAATTAAACATCAAGGACTTGAAACCAGCCGTATAAATTAATCGGAATCAATCCACAAAACGGTATTTAATTAGGGTCCAAACTGCCTGAACAGCATCTTTCAACTTAATTTTCTTCCCCTCATCGTAGTCACGTGGATTAAAGCAGATCGGGACTTCAAAAATTCGCACTTTTCGCTTCATGATTTTAGCCGTAAACTCAGGCTCAAAATCAAACCGACGAGCATGGATGGTCATATCACGAACAACGTCGCGACGGAAAACTTTATAACCGGTTTCCATATCCGTAAGTATGTTGTCGTACAGGATATTGGTCATCAAGGTTAGCATTTTATTTGCAACCATATGCCAGAACATTGTTGGTCGACGAGGTCCCCCTAGAAAACGTGAACCATACACAACATCGGCGATTTCCTCCTCAATCGGCTTTAATAGTTCCGGGTAATCGCGCGGGTCGTACTCAAGGTCAGCATCTTGGATTAAGATCACATCCCCTTCCGAATTCTTGATACCTGTTACAACTGCTGCACCTTTACCCTGATTTTTCTCGTGATATACGACCCTAATAGGTCCAACCCCATCCATCTCCTGAAGGATTTCTCGAGTGCCATCAATGGAACCATCATCAATTACAATTATTTCATCAACCATATCCATTGCCTGCACGCGAATTAAAATTTCGTTGATTGTGTTTTTTTCATTATAAACTGGGATAATCACACTAAGTGCCATGTCCTGGATTATACCTTGTACATCAGGTTTAGATCAATCCAATTAAGATAAAAATCCCTTGAGTTATAATCTAATTTATTATTCTTGTTACAGCAATGCTCTATCAACTACCAAAACCAGCAATAATCGCCCACCGTGGTGCCAGCCTATACGCACCCGAAAACACTCTCCCTGCCTTCCAGCTTGCGATTCTCCAGGGAGCTGATGCGATTGAGCTTGACGTGAAACTAAGTGCCGATGGACAGGTCGTTGTCATTCACGACCAAACCATTGATCGCACTACAGGAGAACATGGTCGAGTGGGAGAACTTTCTTTAGAAGTATTAAAATCTCTAGATGCCGGTAGCCATTTCGATATCGCTTTTCAGGGATCACAAATTCCTACGCTTGCAGAAGTCTTGGACAATATCGGTCAGCGATCCTTTCTCAACATTGAATTAACGAACTACGATAAAATTACCGACAATCTACCTGAGAAAGTGGCTGATTTGATCAATAACTATAATCTAAGACATAGAATTTTACTCTCATCCTTTAATCCTATCGCCTTGATTCGAATCTACCGCTTGCTGCCTGAAGTCCCAATCGGTCTCCTGTCCCTACCGGGCAAAGGCGGCGCTTGGGCTCGTTCTTTTATCGGAAAACTAATACCTTACAGCAGCTTACACAGTAAACAGATTGATGTTACAACAGAGCTAGTAAGAAGAACACAAGCAAAAGGGAAGAAATTATTCGTATACACCGTAAATCGAGAAGAAGATATCTACCGTATGTTCACTATGGGCGTTGATGGGATTTTTACTGACGATCCAATCTTGGCAAAACAAATTTTCGGGGTTAGAAATTATTAATAATCAACGCGTCTTATCCAAAGACGTCATATAATGTGATATTCAGATTGATTTTGTCTATTAGGACTTGTAGTAATATGATGGAAATCACCCGCGACGAATACATGGCAATCTGCATATCACGTCAGATTGTCAACGGCGAGATTGTAGCTCAAGGTCTTGCCACTCCATTGATTGCAGCTGCTTACTTGTTAGCACGATACACTCACGCACCGAACCTCTACTTTGTGTCCGCAATAGGACAAGGCATATGTCGGCAGCCAGCGCCGTTAAGCCTGACCAAAGTGGAGAGTCTTTGGCTGGATCACTCTCTGATAAACGTAGGATTTGTACGTGCTGCTGCCGATATTCTGCCCTGCCTGCGTCCAAAAGAATTCTTCCGCCCAGCTCAAATCGATCCACATGGTAATTTCAACAATATTGCTTTTGGCAAAGATTACAAGAAGCCCCGCCTTCGTCTTCCTGGAACTGGCGGTATCCCTGATTTGACTCCGATTATCAACGATATATATCTCTATGTCCCCCGCCACTCGCGCTTAACTTTTGTACCTAAATTGGATTTTTTGTCCGGCTTGGGTCATAACCCCGCTCGAAAATTTGGGGAAGGACCTAAGTACCTTGTCACAGATCTTGGGGAGTTTGACTTCAAAGGTGGTCAACCACCGCACAAATCCCTTATGCGCCTGACCACTTATCATCCTGGTGTGACCATCACTCATATAAAAGCCCGAACGGGTTTCGAATTTGAAATTTCTCCGGACGTCCATGAGACCCCCACGCCCACAGAAGAAGAAATCCACTTGCTTCGTGAAAAGATCGACCCATCAGGCATACGGAGACTGGAGATGCTCAGCGGTGCCACTCGCAGGAAATTGCTCCGGAAAATTGTCCAGGCTGAATCGTATTCAAATGACATCCTTCATTAATGATATTACAGGCATTCTACCGAAATTAATATGATGTCGATATTGTTCCGAAATTTCAAAGTCAATATCTCGATTGTAATCGTCTTGTTATCCATCCTGGTGCTGACTTTGCCGGGATTTGAGGTGGCTGCCCAGACCGTCACAACAACACCAGAATCTCAAGCAGCTGGAGTTCTAAATAACCTGACCCCAGAAGAGAAGGTCGGTCAACTCTTCATGATTACATTCGTTGGTACTGACGTTGGACCAGAATCTCAAATCCACGACCTGATCATGAATTATCATATCGGCAGCGTTGTAATATTAGACGAGAACGACAATCTGACACATGTCAACCAATCACCTGATGATACTGGCCTGCAACTGCGAGCCTTAACACGCGACCTCCAAAAAACCGAATGGACTGCTGCACAGCAGAGCCAGGAAAATCCTACTTCAGGAGAAATATTCGTCCCATCCTATATTCCTCTCCTTATCGGCATGTCCCAGGAGGGAGATGGCTATCCTTATGATCAAGTTCTTTTTGGGTTGACACCCTTGCCTAACCACATGGCGCTCGGGGCTACATGGAACCCAGAACTGGCAGCGGAAGTAGGAACAATCCTTGGTAGCGAACTGACATCTGTGGGCATAAATTTACTGCTTGGACCATCATTGGACATATTGGAAAGCCCTCAAATTGAAGGAACTAATGACCTCGGGGCGCGGACATTTGGCGGAGATCCCTATTGGGTGGCAGAAATGGGACGCGCCTACATCCGTGGTGTGCACACAGGCAGTGCTGGAAGAGTTGTTGTTGTTGCTAAGCACTTTCCCGGACATGGTGGTGCCGACCGTTTACCTGAGGATGAAGTTGCTACCGTCCGAAAGTCCTTAGAAGAATTGATTACGTTTGACCTAGCCCCGTTCTTCACCGTAACAGGAGACGCATTATCACTAGAAGAAACCACAGATGCGCTGCTAACTTCTCATATCCGCTATCAAGGTCTGCAAGGCAATATTCGCGCAACCACTCGCCCTGTCAGCCTAGATCCTCAAGCCCTGAACTTGCTTCTGGAGCAGCCGATTTTAGATTCGTGGCGTCAAAATGGGGGAGTAATGATTAGCGATAATCTCGGCAGCCCGGCAGTACGCCGGTTTTATGAACTGACCAGCCAGACTTTCGACCCCCGCCGTGTAGCGCTTAATGCATTTCTAGCTGGCAATGATCTACTTTACATGGCAGATTTTTCTTCTGAGACCGATCCCGTTTCTTATACATCTACTGTACGTACACTTGATTTTTTTGCTCAAAAATATCGTGAAGATAACGTATTCGCTCAACGTGTAGATGAATCAGTATTGCGAATTCTGAACCTGAAATATAGATTGTACGGAAAAGATTCTTTAGATCAGATCATCGCTGAACCCAATATTTCGATCGAATTAGAAGAGGCTGACCAGATCGTTTTTGAAGTTGCTAGACAAGGAGCTACTTTAATTAGTCCTTCTCAAGCCGAGCTGGATGAGACGATTCCCGACCCACCCAATCAAAATGACCGCATTGTGTTTATCAGCGATTCGCGCCCGACACAACAATGCAGCCAATGCACGGAGCAGCCGATTCTCGGTGTGAGGGCTTTACAGGAATTTGTGATACGCAGATATGGGCCCCTTGCCGGTGGACAGGTGACGCAGAGCAATCTCTCATCCTATTCTCTCGCCAACCTGGAAAGTATGCTAGATGGCAGCTTGCAAGACTCACAACTGCAGAATGATTTTCAACGTAGTAATTGGATCGTTTTCGCGATGTTGGATAACAGTACCGAGGTCCCATCGTACCAAACACTTATTCGGTTTCTGAACGAACGCCCCGATCTATTCCAACAAAAACGTTTAATCGTATTCGCCTTCAATGCCCCCTATTTCTTAGACGCCACAAATATATCGAAAATAACAGCCTATTATGGTCTTTATAGTAAAATTCCACAATTTATAGACCTGTCATCTTACCTTTTATTCCATGAAATTCAGCCAGGAAGTGCATCACCAGTCTCGATATCAGGAATTAATTATGACCTAAATACAGCTTTGTTCCCAAATCCGGAGCAAATTATCCCTCTCGGAATTGACGTTCCAGAACCTGAAAATACCGACGATGCAACCACTCCTGAGCCAACACCTCCCCCAGAATTTCGAGTGGGCGATATAATTCCAGTACGAACCGGTACGATTTTTGACCATAATGGAAATCCTGTCCCGGATGGAACACCAGTGGATTTTGTTCTGACTGTTAGTGGTGAAGCAAGCATCACTCAACAGATGGAAACCACAGTCGATGGCATCGCTAGAACATCTTTTGCAGTTTCATCACCTGGCAATCTGGAAATCCAAGCTGAAAGCGAGCCAGCCAAATCAACGAGTTTGAAGTTTGATGTCCCCTCACCCAACGGTGAAGTCACCCCTACTGAATTAACTACTCAAGCTACCACAGCTCCCACAAACTTTCCCACGAAAGTTTCGAATCCAATACCGACGAAACCTCCATCTCCACCTGGAATATCTAATCACACAAGATTGAGCGATTGGCTCATGGCGACCTTGATATCAATTGCAATAGCATGGTCGTCCTATCGATTGGCAGCTTTAATTGGACATGTTAAATGGGGCATCCGTGCCGGTTTTTTAGCTTTAATCAGTGGTTTGCTGGCTTACTCTTACCTTGCTTACCAACTACCCACCAGCCAAAGTTTGCTCGGTGGCTCCATTTCAAGGAGCGTTTTCTTGATTACTCTATTCGGGACTGTTATCGGTTTGCTGGTCGCTTTATCCTGGAGAGCGCTCTCGGTAAGAGGGCCCCAAAGCGAAGAACCTGAAGATTGACGAGTATGAGAATTTCATCGCAAGATTCCGTTTTAGCGTAATAACGTTACAGCTAGGCTCAGAAATAGCAAACCTAGAGATACCAATATTAGTGTCCGCTCTATCGGTGATGATACTAAATCGGCCAAAGTAGGTGATGGTAGAGATGCTCGCGGTCGAATAATTGGATCCCAGTCACCCAATAGGGCTTTTCGAAAAGATTCGATATCTTGAGGTCGTTCGTCAGGATGCAAATTCATTGCCCATAAAACAGCACGTTCAGTACGGAGGCTGAGATCAGGGTTCAATTGTCGGGGAGGGATCAAAGAATCGGGGTGTAAGAAAAGTTCACGAGCTTCTACTGGCTTTTGATTTGTCAACAGGTGATAAAGTGTAGCTCCAAACGCATAAACATCACTCCGAATATCTGTGTGACCTGAATCTCCACCATATTGCTCAAGAGGTGTATATAGAGCTGTACCGCGACCCTGCAAGATTGTTATCGTGACCTCTTCAGATGCCAAAATTTTTACCAATCCAAAATCAACCAGTTTCACTGTATCCGTTGGTGTTAATTTTAAATTACTGGGTTTGATATCTCTATGCAGGATCGGAGGATTCTGGTTGTGCAAGTAATTCAAAGCATTCGCCAACTGATTTGCCCAACTCAATACTTCTCGTTCTGACAGAAAATCTCCTTTCTGGTGGGCTTCATTCATTAGTGTACGCAGATCCTTCCCCGGCACGAAATCCATCACCAGGAAATCGCGCCCCCCATGAGAAAAGAAATCAGACACCTTTGGCAAATTGGGATGGTCCAGTCGGGCTAGAACAGTAGCTTCGCGCATGAATTGATCGCGTGCCTGTTTGATCATCTCTTCAGGCAAAGTGTGATCATGCTCAACTTCTTTTAAAGCACACATTCGACCTTCAAGCCGGAGATCATCTGCCAGATAAATACTACCCATACCCCCATGACCGATAATACGGCGAATTTTATATCGTTCGCGCAGAACTTCACCTGATTTTAATGGCATAGGCACATTTTATTGATCCACTAACGTCAAATTTTCCTTTTATTCTTAATAATACCTGATTAATTTAAATGATGCAAAGGTTATGGATGGACTTTTTACGAAAATATTTATGTTATTATACCCATGGAGGGCGTGATGATGAATAACTATAATGATGAAGCGTCATTATTGCTTGCCCAGGCAGGACCATTGAATGGTAAACAGTGGTTATTGGGCAGAAATCTGTTAATAGGGCGTGAAACAAGCTGCGATATAGTCATCACTGATCGTCAGGTTTCCCGTCATCATGCACGCATTTCGGTTGCTCCCAAGGGAATCTTTTTAGAAGATTTAAAGAGCAAAAATGGAACGCACCGTAATGGGAAACGACTCAATGACGCTGTAACCCTCCAAGATGGTGACGTTATCCAAATTGCTTTGGTACAAAGATTTGTATTTCTAAGTTCTGATGCCACACTCCCTCTCAATTCACAAGATTTAGAACCACAAATCTCCAATCAATATCAGGCTCAAGAACCAGTTCAAAACACCAGTCGTTTACGACTGGACAAGAAATCCAGACGAGTCTGGATCAATTTCGTCAAACATGGGCAGCTTGCCAGCGAAGAGGAAGTTGTTCCACCCCTATCGGTGTCCCAATTTCGACTATTAGAACAGCTTTACGAAAACCAAGGTCGTGTTATCTCGCGCTATGAATTAATTTCCGCGGTATGGGGAGAGAATCAAGCCTTAGAGGTTTCCATCCAAGCCCTAGATGCTTTGGTTAGAAGACTGCGAAACAGGCTTGCCAATATCGATGCGAATCATTCATATATCGTCACCGTCCGCGGTCATGGTCTGCGTTTAGACAACCCTCCAATTGAGTAATTTAAATCATTTGATGATATTCTTCTTCATAGAAAAGCGCAGCACCTGGCGATTAACTGCCAAGGCGCGTTCGGCCAGCTTATTATCTTCGCTGGACTGGGCTTGAACCACAATATTTGATAAAGCATTGGCGAATTCTGGTGTGATTTCTTCTTGATGAACATCAAGTATTTCTCGACGGGATTGATCATCCGATGCCTGAAGCAATTCCTCAATCAACGCTAGTTCTGGTGGGGGAGCACTGGCTTCCTCAACAATATCAATCATATCCTGCAGCTTTACTATCTGCTCCAAATCTCCCTGTTTACGGGCATCCTCCAATCGCTGTTCCAATTCTCTTATAAAGTATTCATCTACTGCCGGTAAATAATTCTGCATGGCATTTTTAACATCGGTTTCCTGCAATATTTTATTAATTAGGCTCTTTTGTTCCTGAACGTGCGCAGCCACTTGACGATCAATTTCCTCAGTCAAATCTAAAAGATCAGAACGGAGTTCAACCAAACGGGTGCGTCCATCCCCGCGGGCGCGATCAATACGTTCACTAAGCATCTGGAAGAATGGATAATCAATAATTGGACGTGCCAGGCTCACCAACGCTCTAATCCGGGTATCGTTAGGGGCTTTGATGATTAGGTCTAGCATCGTCTCTCGATCCAATTCTTCCCCCGCAGCCTGAAGGTCTGCAACCGCGGCTTCCATCTCTTGTGTTTGCGATTGGATTTCCCGCCCAAAAGTTGTCACTGGCAGCAGACTCTCTCGCAATTGTTCTAATTTTCTTGCGGTTTCCTGGTCTCCACTTTGAATGGATGCTCCTGTTAGCCGCTGAAGAAGTATAAAAAATTCGGCGTCAATTTTCGTATCTTCATTCTTTGCAACTTCGCCAATCTCTTTTTCATCCGTTGTTTCTAATAAGCGTTGAATTAATTGAAATTTCTCCTGTTGGGCTTGTATCATTTCTTTGGTGATCCCATCAGCCTCGAGTACACGTTCTACCAAACCTTGCAAGGTTAATGTAGCCTGTGGACGCAGCAAATAACCTTTACGCTTATCTTGGGGCAGATTATTGGTCACTTGAATAACCATAGAACCGATAACGCGTTCTTGTTCGTCATGCGGTAACCCAGCCTCTGGAGGCACGAATGTAAGTAATTGCTCTTTCTCTGGATTATGATACACAATCGGTGTAGCAATTTGACCCTGATAACCACAGTACGAGCACAGCACAACGTTAAATGCGCCTGTGAGCAAACGTTGTTTAGCCGTTGGATCGGTCCCCAAATCAAACAACCGGTCAATATCTGCAACAATAGACCGGTGACAATTAGGACAATTAATATTTGTTTTTGGCATTCATTTCTCCATCTTCTAACATAGTATTAAACGGGCTCAATCTTAAAAATTTTTACATTTCATAAATCTCTTGCCATATTCTGATCCGTTTATCCTTTAAGATCACGTGGGATTGAAAAACATATCCTGGCACCATCACCCGGTTTTGGATCAACCCAAATACGTCCGCCATGCGCTTCAATCACTGCCCGAGCAAGATATAAACCAAGACCGGTTCCTTTTGTCGTACGTGATACTTCACTCGCCCGGTAGAAACGATCAAATATATGCGGCAAATCATCTGCGGCGATACCAAGACCTCGATCGCTTACACAGACAATTAAATGTTCAGATTTCACCTGACCATTTATTTGGATTTCACTACCTTCTGGTGAATATTTAATAGCATTTGAAATCAAGTTAGCAAAGACCTGAGATAGGCGGTCTTCATCCCCCAGAATTACTGGAAAGCCTTCAGGGAAATCCACTACGATATTGTGTATTGTTGATTGCACCTGAAAACGCGTCGCTATCTGCTTTGCTAATAAATCCAATGATACTTCAGTCATGTTGATGGATAAAGCGCCAGCCTGCAACCGTGATGCATCCAACAAGTCCTCAATTAGCTCTGTCAAGCGGTCCGATTCTTCTTCGATTACTTCCAGGCTGTCCTCTACAATCTTGCGATCCCAATTAACGTCTTCTCTGCGTAGCGTTCCCACATAGCCTTTGATAAGCGCTACAGGTGTTTTCAGCTCATGGCTGATTACAGAGATGAAAGTACTCTTTAGTTCTTCTGCCTCCCGAAAATGGGTGATATCGCGTACGGAAGCAACAATATTAATCAAATTACCTTCCACTGAAAGAAGGGGCGCGTATGTAATTCCGACAGGCAAAGGCGGTCGGACTGGACGTTCCAAATCTCCCTCCACATACAAAGTTGCGTTCGGGGTCAAGGGCCACCCACCTTCTTTAGCTTGTTCTAACGTCACCCCATCTTCGCGATGTACCCAAAGAACGACATCTGCATGATTCCGCCCTACAATATCAGCCATACTAACCCCCAACATTCTTGCCATAGCCCTGTTGCAGCGTTCAATTGTATAATGAGCGGATAATATCAGAATTCCATCAGCCACAGAATCCAGGAGAGCTGACATCCGCCTTTCTTCGTTGAGCACCTGGGTATATAGCTGTGCATTTTGTACGGCAATCGCTGCCTGGTCAGCAAAACTTTGCAGCAGCGTCCTGTCGTTAGACGAAAATACACCCTGGTAATTACGAAAGATGAACAAGACACCAGTCACCTGCTTTCTGGCAATTAGCGGAAGCCCGACCCCAGTGAGCAGACTTAAACTAGCAGCACGTGTTAACCCCTGCAGCAAGCGGTTAATGTCTGAAAACTCATTCCGTGCCGGGTCATTCTCCAGAGGAACGTGTGCAAGCAGCGGATCCAATGTCCGGATAAACGTCGCTGGAATACCTTGGGATACGGCTACCGACCAACCTTTTTGAACATCACGTAAGGCTATTAATCCCGCTTGACCTGCCATCATCTCAATTGAAATGTGTAAAATACGCGCCAATACTTTATCTAAATCCAGCTCCTGAGTAATGGCACGTAGAATCTCAAGCAGATAATCCCGTTGACGGACTCTGAAATCAGGCAGCAATTGTGTGAAATTCTCCTTCACTGATCATGATAACCTCATCGAGGATTTCAAGAGCCTCATCCACTTCTTCTCGAGTTACACAAAGCGGTGGGGCTAATCTTATGGTGCTCTTGCCACAACCCAGCAAGATTAAACCCCGTTGAAATGCATTCTCAATGATCGCGTCGCGCAATTGCTCAGCTGGTTTTTTAGTATTACGATCCTCGACAAACTCAATACCGATCATTAGCCCTTGCCCCCGTATTTCGCCAATAGAAGAATACTTATTTAATAGAATCTCCTCCGCCAGTTCCTTTGTATACCGGCCAACCGCCGAAGCGTTCTGCATATACTCATTTTCCACCAGGGAAATCGTCGCTAAAGCCGCAGCGCATGCTACAGGGTTTCCTCCGTAAGTATTTCCATGTGCCCCTTTTTGCCAATCCATAATTTGCCTTCGTGCGAACATAACCCCAAGAGGCATACCGGAAGCGATTCCTTTCGCCGTACATACAATATCGGGTTCAACCCCAAAATGTTCAATCGCCCACCATTTACCAGTGCGTCCGATCCCCGATTGCACTTCATCAGCGATCAATAGTATCCCATACTTATCACATAACCGGCGCAAAGCCGGGAAGAAGCCGGGCGATGGAATGATATAACCACCCTCTCCTTGGATTGGTTCAATTAAAATTCCAGCCAGATCATCAGGTGGAATAACCTTGGTAAGTATCTGCTCCTCAATATAACGCACAACTGTATCACCATAATCTTCTCGCGGGGGTGATTCCAGTACTTGCCGGTAAGGATCAGGATACGGAACATGTACAACACCGCTCATAAAAGGAAAGAAGCCATGACGGTAAACTTTTTTGCTGGCTGTAAATGCAATCGACCCCATTGTTCGCCCATGAAATCCACCAAGAAATCCTATAAATTGGGTGCGACCCGTATGAGAACGAGCCAGTTTAATAGCAGCTTCGACGCTTTCTGTCCCCGAATTGGTCATAAAAGATACAGCTTCTTCTGAAAAGGGTGCTATCCCATTGATGGCTTCCGCTAATTCAACCCACTTCTCGTGGTAAAAATCTGAAGAAATGTGAATGAACTTTTCAGCCTGCTCCTGGATCGCTTGAACAACTTTCGGATGGCTGTGTCCGGTTGCGACGACAGCGATACCGGCTGCGAAATCCAAAAAGCGATTCCCATCCACATCCCATACTTCTACACCTCGGCCTCGCTCCATAACAAATGGGTAGCCGCGTGGATAGGATGGTGAGATAACCTTATTGTCACGCTCTATGAGTGACCGGGCTTTCGGTCCTGGTAAATTGAACGTTTGCATAGATTAAGTCTCCTAGATTTATCAGAATTTTTTATTATATATTTCATCAATCACATGAATGAAGTTCGGATAAATATGATTTCTCGGTGTGAATCAACATAGGTATTGAGATTATTATCGAAATAATATTCTCACAATCACGCAAATTACCGGATGAATTATACCTCGAACACACCATTAAACCCTAGAAGTTTGGTTTATAGCCTGCTGGTTTAATAAGGGTATAATCATTCCTCGTTCTGTGAGCAGCAATCCTTTACTATATTAAAAACCATGAATGCATCAACAGCCCTTTTTTCTTTTAATATACAAGCCTCACAGGGAGATGCTCGAGCCGGAGTCCTGCACACTCCTCATGGTGATATCTTGACACCCGTTTTTGCACCTGTAGGAACTCAAGCAAGTGTAAAGGCAGTCACTCCTGCTCAATTAAACGAATTGGGCGCAAGCTTAGTTCTCGCTAACACCTACCATCTTTATCTAAGACCAGGTGAAGAATTGATTGCTGAACTTGGTGGGCTGCATGACTTCATGAATTGGCATCACCCACTGTTGACCGATTCAGGCGGATATCAAGTTTATTCACAGGCCGCAAATCGGAGTATATCGGACGAAGGAGTGATATTCAGAAGTCATATTGATGGTTCCACTCACCACTTCACACCTGAAAAATCAATTGCGATCCAGGAAAAGTTAGGTGCCGATATCATCATGACCTTTGATGAATGCGCACCACCTTATGACTATGAGTACAATCAACGAGCGTTAATGAGAACCCATAAATGGGCAGAACGCTGCCTGAAATCCAAAAAACGTTCCGATCAGGCTATGTTCGGCATCGTACAAGGCGGGGTCTTTTCTGATCTACGCCGCAAATCCGCAAAATTTATCTCCTCCCTTGATTTCCCTGGTCACGCAATTGGCGGATTATCTGTTGGTGAGACGAAAGATGAGATGAAATCAATGTTAGAAATCGTAAACGCAGTTTTACCTGAAGATAAACCACGTTATTTGATGGGAGTTGGCACACCAGAAGATTTATTGAACGCCGTAATTAGGGGTGTTGATATATTTGACTGTGTATTGCCAACGCGGCTTGCGCGTCATAACACGGCAATGGTGCCTAAAGATAAACTAAATCTAACAAACGCAGTTTTTGCGAAAGATTCACGCCCAATAGACAACACATGTACCTGCTATACATGCCAACATTTTTCACGGGCATATCTACGCCACTTGATCGTCGCCAAAGAGATGTTATCGGCAACTCTCCTGTCCATACACAACCTACATACTCTGCTTGAATTCGTAAAAGAAATGCGCCAATCAATCCTCGATGCTCGTTTTAACGACTTTGTAGAGAGCTTTATATTAGGCAAACACAGTGGCAAATAAATACTGGAAGCTCATGCGTGATTGTGTATGACAGTTTTACAATCTATCCTTCTCGGTGTTATTCAAGGCTTGACCGAGTTTTTACCAATTTCAAGTTCAGGACACCTGGTTATCGTACCGTATTTGCTAGGTTGGCACATACCAGCAACGGACGCATTTAAATTTGATGTCCTCGTACAGGTGGCAACTTTAGTAGCTGTGATCGCATATTTCTGGAACGACCTGATTGCCTTAGCAAAAGCCATGCTTTTGGGCTTGAAAAACAAATCCCCGATGAAAACCCCACAAGCTCGTTTGGGATGGAAGTTAATCCTCGCCACAATCCCTGCCGGGATTATCGGTTTATTACTTAAAGAAACTGTCGAGAACACATTTGCGAATCCCAAGCTTACAGCATCGGCATTGTTCCTAACTGCCACTCTACTAATAATCGCAGAGAGAGTGGGAAAACGTGATCGCAACCTAGAACAGTTGGATTGGAAAGATGCACTCTGGATCGGTTTTTCGCAAGTTATAGCGATTTTCCCAGGCGTCTCACGCTCAGGCGCAACAATCGCCGGAGGAATGACCCGCGATCTTGGACGTCCCACAGCAGCAAGGTTCTCATTCTTAATATCCATCCCAATTATGCTTGCAGCAGGTTTATCTGCGACTTATGATCTAATCCGCAGCCCCAATGTTTTGCAGCTCCTGCCAACATTTATACCCGGTTTCATCTCGGCTGCAGTTGTCGGTTATCTAGCAATCCATTGGCTGTTACGTTTCTTGGTTGGTCATCCCCTCTACATCTTTGCGGTTTATTGTACTGTAATGGGGTTACTCGTTATTGTATCGAGTTAACTGTAATCGATAAATTTATCTCAGCTTAATTCTAGTCCTTACTTAAATGTAAGCTGCTTAGCCTCTTCAATATAGGTCAAGCTTTGATGACGAAAATAGGTGTTATATAAATTTGCATACTCACCGCTTTTTGCCAGCAAATCTTCATGGTTCCCCTCTTCAACGATCATCCCGTGTTCAAGCACAATGATCCGGTCAGCAGCCTTAACAGTTGAAAGACGATGGGCTATTAAAATGCTGGTTGTGTCTGCAAAGATCATTTCCAATGCTTGTTGAATCTGCCATTCTGTAAACGGGTCAATGCTTGCGGTAGCTTCATCCAGGATAAATATCGCCGGTTTTTGTACTATTACACGCATCAAAGACACTAATTGACGCTGTCCCATGGAGAGGCGCGCTCCTCGCTCACCCACTTCAGTGTCCAAACCATTCGCCAAGGTCCCCAACCACTCTCCCTCTCCAATCTTGTGCGCCAATTCCTGAATAAAGGAATACACTTCTTTACTCGGACAAGTGTAGCAAATATTATCTGCTACAGTCCCCGAAAATAAAAAGGGTGTCTGGGAGACAATACCAAGATGTGACCGGTAATCGTATAGATCAAATGAACGAATATCTATACCATCGATAAAGATCTGTCCACCCTGGAATTCATAATACCTGGCGATAAGCTTGGCAATCGAAGATTTGCCAGCACCAGTGTGACCCACCAAAGCGATGGTCTCCCCAGGATAGACATGGAGATCAAAATCATCAAAAATCGATTCGCCATCTATATAATGGAAGTAAACATGCTGAAACTTAATTTCCCCTTTTAGATCTGGCACATATAAATTGTCATTTTGAACTACATTGGATTCTACATCCATTAAGGCAAACACACGCTCCGAAGCCGAAAGACCGGATTGGATTTGAGCCCAAAATGCAGAAAGGTTCAATACCGGGAAGAAAAAACGGTCCAGACTTATTAAAAATAAAAACCAAGCCCCAGCGGAGATAATCCCCAAAGCAGCATTGATACCTCCGATGTATAACAATATTGCAGTCGCTATTCCTCCCAAAACATTTAATGCTGGAAACACCGACGAAAGAACTAACCCCCTTTGAACATTTACACGGTATGACTGCTTATTCGCTTGGTCAAATTCCTCAAAAATACTTGTTTCCTGTCGAAAATTTTTTGCTACCACAATCCCACTGACAGTTTCTTTGATCGTTGCGTTTACGTTCGCCATTGCACGCATTCCACTACGAGTGACCTTGCGCGCTAATCTCCGAAATCCGAGCGCCACTAGAAACAATATTGGCAAGAATGCAAAAAGATAAAGTGATAGCCTCAAATTTATGGAGACTAAAACCGCGCCTAAAATGACAGCTTGTACAATTTGAGCGAACAAATCGGTAATCAAAATCACAGTTTGTCCAAACTCATGTGTATCTGATGTGATCCGGGAGACGATCTTCCCAGAGGAAAATTCATCAAAGAACGAGAGATCATGTTCAGAGGTTGCGCGGAATGCATCAATACGTAAAGCCAGTACAATATCAGCGACCATGCGCACCACGATTCTTCGCCGACCCCAATTCGCTATCCAAATTATTATTCCGGCCAGCAGTACAACCCCACAAAGTAAAACAATATCGTACGTTGTTAGATTTTCATCCATAGCATCAATGCTACGTGAGACTAACAGAGGGGTGGCGGCAGCAGCTAGAGCAATCACCAGAAGTAAGAGCGTTACCGTGATCAGTTGAAGGGTATAAGGGCGAAAATATTCAGCGGCGCGGCTTACTAGTTGCTTGTCGGTATATTGACGATCGTAGCCTTCAATATCTAAACTTGAAAAAAATCCCATTTCTTACTCGCTGAAAATTCGCTGGTAATCTTCTGAGGATGTCATTAACTTCTCATGTGTCCCAACAGCGGCTATTTTTCCTTGACGCATGACGAGGATCAGATCAGCCCACCGGATCTGTGACAATCGATGGGTAATGATGAAAGTTGTCCGTCCACGAGCTGCAGTATATATAGCACGTTGGATTTCATCTTCGGTTGCGCTGTCAATCGCGCTGGTCGAATCATCCAATATAAGTATCCGTGGATCAGTGAGGAACGCCCGAGCCAACGCGATACGCTGGCGCTGTCCCCCAGAAAGAGTCGCACCACGCTCTCCGATAATTGTCTGGTAACCGCTCTTAAAAGACGAAATAAACTCGTGCACCTGCGCAGCCTGTGCCGCTTCTATCATCTTTTCCTGGGTCGCATCAGGATTCCCGAAAGTAATGTTCTCAGAAATCTTACGCGAGAACAAGAACACATCCTGTTCAATAAAGGAAATGCTGCGCCTCAGAGCTTCCAGGTTCCAATCACGAACATCGACGCCATCAACAAGAACTTGACCCGATGTCACATCATAAGTGCGGTTTACAAGTTTCACCAGTGTGGTTTTTCCGCTGCCGGTTTGACCGACGAAAGCTACAGTCTGCCCAGGTTCAACTTTAAAGGAGATGTCTGCCACTGCCTGTTCCTTCTCTCCATACGAAAACGAAACGCTTCGAAATTCAATTTCGCCTCGCATTGGTCCGGAATATCCCTGCAGGTTTTGATCCAAATCATTTTCACGGTTGATCAAGTCAAGGATTCGAGTTGCTCCGGCAATCCCCAGAGAAATCTGAGAGTATGCGAATAAGGAGACAAAAGTTGGGAATCCAAATAATTGAATGAGTCCAAAGTAAGCAATCACATCTCCAACATCCAGGGAACCATTTTTAAACAGAATCAATGCTTGAAAGAGAGCCAAAGCTTGAGCAATTCCCAATAAAAGCAAAGGTAAAAAGCGGGCTTCTACATCCCCTTGCTTGACAAACGCATCTCGGAACCGGCGCGCAATACTTGCGAAACGTTCGACCTCACTGGTTTCTTGAGCCATGCCCTTGACTGTCTCTATTCCATCGATTGCTTCCGCCAATCTGGTGTTTAACTGCCCAAATGCTGTCCGTATGTTGTTTGTGATCGGTTGCAGTTCGCGCAAATATTGCCAGATTGCAATGTAATAAATTACGATGAACAATAAGGGTATTAGCACTAAGGACGGATGGTAGCGTGGTGCAATTATTAACGGCATAAACATAAAAACTGCTGAACCAATTACTAAGTTCAAACCAGGGTTGAATAAAAGGTTCAACTCGCGGACGTCATTGGTGGCACGTGCCATTGTATCCCCGACCGGCTGTAAGCTGTGGAATGTCATGCTTTTTCCTAGCAGGCTGACATATAATTCGTGACGTACATCCCGCTCCACACGCTGACCAGTCAACTCGGCGCCAAAGTTACGACCAAATTGCAGTACCCCCCGTACTATCTGGCTCACCACTATTAAGATGGCAATTTGTACCAGTACGTTTATGTTAGGAGGGGACTCAAATACCGCGTTGAAAGCCTGACCGATCAACACAGGGACTAAAGCCGCAAGACCCGCATTACTTATTGCCCCGATCAATACCATTAGTAATAAAGACCAGTACCGCAAAGCATACGATATTATCCACCGTACCGCACTGCGCCGATCAGTGTTACTGCTCTCAGGCAGACTGAATTCTGTTGATAAAGATGTATGTGTCATTGAAAGGGAATCCGTAACAGGTTATTGAGCGAAATTCGCGTTGATAATTCCTGTGCCCTGAACAATCAATAAGCACCTGACCTGGAGGATTTTTCTTGATATAATTGGGATGTCACAGTAAAATGGAATTCCCAATTCATTATAGAGAGCGCAACGCTCAACATAGTAAAAGGTAGTAATTGGCGACTGGAATAAGGAAAAAAATTTTGGGTATCAGCCATCGAGGCTTAAGACATCGACGCAAGGATACCATAGAAATTACGATTTCGACCTTTATGATGTACCATATAAGTATAACTATCTTAAGTTAAATCATTATGCATTAAATTACCAATCATCACTTAGATATGATTTATTCATAACGTCTAAGTGTTTTTTGTCCCTTGTAAAAGGTCATATTAGAGTTAGACTTTCAAACGTTGGATATTTCACAAAAGTAGGTTGGAGCGTTAGATCACTATGAGTCCTGAACTGCATATAGATGCTTTACTGCCGTCAGAGATGGCAACCAGAGCCGAATATATCGGCGTACGGAAAGCCGAAGCTCCACTTCTTACAATGTTTGCACTGGCGATACTTGCCGGTGCCTTTATTGCTCTGGGTGCGGTTTTTGCCACAACTGTTATTGCAGGCGATATGCCCATTAAAACAATGGAGGGGACAACTGCATTATTTACAGATTTTCCATTTGGGTTCAACAAACTACTTGCAGGTTTCGTTTTCTGCCTGGGTCTTATTCTGGTAGTAGTTGGAGGCGCTGAACTGTTCACTGGGAACAACCTGATTGTAATGGCCTGGGCAAGCGGGAAAGTCTCTTCATCTGCCCTGCTGCGAAATTGGGGGGTCGTCTATATTGGCAACTTTGTCGGTGCTTTTGGAACAGCGTTATTGGTGTTTATCAGCAAACAATACCTGTTCGGCGGCGGAGCAGTTGGAGCTGCAGCTCTCAATATTGCACAGGCAAAAGTCGGACTTGGGTTTATCCAAGCGATAGCACTTGGTATCCTTTGTAATACCCTGGTTTGTCTTGCTGTGTGGATGACTTTCAGCGCTCGCAGTACAATCGACAAGATCGCAGCCATCATCTTCCCCGTCACAGCATTCGTTGCCGCTGGCTTCGAACACAGTATTGCTAATATGTACTTTATCCCAATTGCCCTTCTAATAAAAAACTTTGGGACGACTGAATTTTGGGGCACGATAGGCAGGACACCTGCTGATTATTCATCCCTCTCCTGGGAATCTTTTCTTATCGACAATCTGCTGCCAGTAACAATCGGGAATATTATCGGAGGCGCGATTTTTGTCGCAGGTATATATTGGATAATCTTTCTCCGTCCCGCAAGAAAATAGCTCTTAAACACCGAGGAGATGAAATGAAAGCGTATGTAATGATCACAGTACGATCCGGAGCAATCCTGGAGGTCGTCAATAATTTACGACGTATTGATGGGGTAATGGATGCAAATATGACATTCGGTCCTTATGACGTCGTTGCTGTAATCCAGGCTGAGAACGTCCACAGAATTGGTCGCTTGATTGCAGCAGATATACAACCGATTCCTGGTGTAATTGATACTTTGACATGTCTTGTACTGGAATCCTGATTTAAATCCACAAACGTATATTATTCAAACACACCCAGAGAATAAAGGATGTTTTTTTACAACCCTGCCGACCGGGAGGAAAAGGATTTATTTACTGGCATTCATGCGAGGACTTTTTGGGGAGAAAAAATGATGATGGTGATTGTGGAGTTGGACGCAAACGCCACACTCCCCAAACACAACCACACACACGAACAAGGGGGGATAGTGCTTGAAGGGGAATTGGAATTCATAATTGGAGGCGAAACAAGCCTCTTACACCCAGGGGACTTATATATTATTCCAGGCGGAGTAGATCATGAAGTGCAGGTCGGGGGAACTCCAGCCAAAGTCTTGGATATTTTTAGCCCTGTACGAGAAGAGTATAAGTATTAGTATCTCTATTAGTGATGTGTAGGTAAAAAAGGCATCTCAGGTCCGGGTATCCCCAGCCGTTCAGATAAGGCTGCTGTCATCGCGATCCGTTCATCCCAGGCATATTCCGTTTCACCAAAGCACATTGACTGCTCATGCCCTTTACCGCAGGCGATTACCAAATCCCCCGGCTCAGCTAATTCAACCGCAAAGCGGATAGCTTCTCCCCGGTCCGGGATGCGCCAGAAAGTATCGCCCTCGACCCCATTTTTTGTTTTCAACCCTTCCGCCATTTCCGACAAGATAAATTGCAAGGATTCTGTCCTGGGGTCTTCAGCAGTCAAGATTATTAGGTCTGCCAATTCGGCTGAAATCTCGGCCATCAAACAGCGTTTAGCCTTATCGCGCAAGCCAGCCGATCCGAAAACTGCGATAACCTTACCAGCGGTCAGAGCACGAGCTGCTGTTAAAGCATTTTTTAGTGCATTGGGTGTGTGAGCGAAATCAACAATCGCAATAAATTCCTGCCCGATCTTAATTCTCTCCATCCTCCCTGGCACACAAGCCATAGTACTTATACCCTTTTGGATCACGTCCCCAGGTAAATCCATTATCCCTTTTGTTGCTGCAATCGCAGCCAAACAATTGGAGATGTTATAACGACCTATCAGGGGGGTGAAAACAGGGAAACGAAAAGACCTGTGGTGAATGCCATGTCCATCTACAATAAAATCCAAACCATTTATGGATTCCCGCACACTTAATGACTTTATATCTGCATCTTGCTTAATCCCATAGGTTATTTGTGTGGAAGAAGTAACAGAAGACAAGTATTGGAATGAGATGTCGTCCATATTTAGCACCGCACCCCTCTCTGGATTAATTTGTTTCGGATATCCGTGCTCCAATGCAGTAAATAAGCGCGCCTTTGTAGCACGATATTCTTCATATGTCCCGTGGTAATCCAAATGTTCATGGGCGATATTTGTGACTACAGCGATATCAAAATCACATGCAGATAAACGGTGTTGGGCTAGCCCATGAGAGGTCGCTTCTAAGACTACATGCGTTATGCCAGTTTCTACCATTTGGGCTAAATAGCCATGAAGTTCTGAAGCATCTGGCGTCGTGACATGCAATCCTGTATCCAAGGTTTCCTCGCCGATCACGGCATTGACTGTTGAAATCATACCGGTTTGAAAGCCGGCAGTCTGAAGTATATTAAAGATTAAATTAGCCGTCGTCGTCTTACCGTCCGTTCCTGTTATCCCAATCATTACCAGCTTGCGGGATGGAAAACCATGATAAGCCGCTGATGCATTAGCAAGCGCCAAGCGGCTGTCTGAGACGCGAATATATGGGACATCGCAATCTTGAATCACTTGAGTCCCAATTACAGCGCTTGCCCCTCGTTCGATTGCATCTGGAATAAAATCATGACCATCATTTGTCCCCCCCTTGACAGCGACAAATAAAACGCCGGTATTAACGCGCCGCGAATCTGGTGTCACTCCTGTAATTATGATGTTTAAATCCGCCGAATATTCTTTTTCAGGCAGAGACTCCATAATATCCTCAAGCCTGACAGTCGATCCCCTGGTTCGGTCATTTTGTTCCATAAAAATAGTACAGGAAAACGCCCAGGAACTTACATCTCCCTGAGCATTTTTATATTATTCAAATAAAGTAATACGTATTTAAAACTGAGACTCACCAAACGAATTTCGAATCTGCGTTATGATAAACTTTGTTGGAGCGACTCGAGTTGTCCAGACACGGAACCATCTAAGACTTTATCGCCAACTTTAACGACCAATCCACCGAGTATGGACGGGTCAACCCGAAATGTGACAGTCTGACTGCCTGTTTTTGATGTTATGTCTTGCCTGACAATTTCTTTTTCTTCTTCGGTAAGCGGTAGAGCACTAATAATTTCAGCCGAAGCTCCACTCAATCCGGTATCCTCTAACACGACAACTTCTCCGGACTTGACACCTGAGAAGAATTCATCGATGAGGGCACGTTGGCGTTTTTCATCCAAAGCATCGCCTATCAGTTTATGAGTCGCAGCCATAGCAAGTGCTGCGACTTGACCGCGGACATCTGCCAGCATCCGGTCACGTTCCAAACCGGCATCGGCTAAGGCTGCTTCGCGCGCTTTTGCAGCATCGGATTCAGCTTGAGCCATGATTTCTTTACTAACAACTTCCGCTCTTTCAGTCGCTTCCCGAATATTTTGATTTGCTTCAGCCTGTGCCTTTGTTAATATCTCCTGCGCATCCTTTTCCGCATTAGCGCGCGCTTCCGCTGCTACTTGGGCATCCTGTAAGCCTTGAGCAATGGATTTGCGGCGTTTGTCAAGTAAATCCATTATCGGCTTGAACACAAAGGCACGCAAGACAATAAAGACAAGTGCAAAGTTTAAGATCTGAACTAAGAGATATCCCAGGTTAAGGCCTAGTGCTTCCAAAACCTACCTCCTTTTCTTTTGTTTTTACGATGTTAACCAACGAATAGGATCAAGAGTGCGACAACCAAACAATAAATAGCGACCGCTTCCGCAAAAGCAATCCCTAGAATCATATTCGTTTGTACATCGCCGCTTGCGTCTGGATTGCGAGCAATTCCTTGAACTGCACCACTTACAAGGATGCCAATTCCTAATCCAGCACCTATTGTGCCAAGCATGGCTATGCCTGCTCCGATGAGTTTTGCTGCTGCTGCATCCATTGTCTTCTAATTAACCTCCTTTTATTAATCTTTGTAAATAACTGACTATTGATAATTCCTATTAAAAATTTATGGGTATCTCAAGAAATCATTTACCATATTAATGGTCGTGCTGTTCCTCATGATCTCCATGACCCTTTGTTGCCAGAGACATAAATACCATAGTGAGCATACCAAATACGAACGCTTGAATCAAACCAACAAATATTTCCAACATCAAAAATAACGAGGGAGCTAATACGGGCACCAAGGTACCAATTACAAAAAGTAAAACGGTACCAGCAAAAATATTACCAAACAACCGGAAGGAGAAAGAGAGTATTTTTGAAATTTCTGACACGATCTCAAGCAAACCAACGGCAAAATCGATAATCCCCATTGGTTTATTAAATACGTTCCAAAGAGCAGAAATGTTTATAAATTTTGAGAAGTAGCCCGGTCCGAGTGCTTGAAAACCGATCACCTGAGTCATGAACACTGAAATTAATGCCAGTGCAACTGTAAAATTTAAATCGGTTGAAAGTGTTCGCACAAAACCTATGAGCGTAAAACCTGCAGCATGATCGCTATCTGTTCCACCTTCAGGTCGTATTAAAGTGTATATATTGCTCGTGACCTGTTCGATTGGATTCCCATGCTCTACCACAGGCTCTAAAATCCCGATTGTATCCACACCTGGAATTAATTCCGTCCAGTTGACGACTAGGACCAAAAGGGTAATCGCGCCAAAATAAGGAAAAATTTTTTTTGTCCACTTTCCTGCAGTGGATTCGGTCATATTGTATAACACTTCGATAAAGGCTTCTATCGCCCCGGAAAATCCTTGGGGTACTAAACTGCCGCTTTTCACTGCTTTCCAAACCGCAAAAGTAATCAGAAGTAGAATAATATCTGCGATGACCATCGCTGTCATGGTATTTGTCAAATAGAAAGGACCAATAACAGGTAATGTGAATAATGGTTGGTGTGATAAACGTTCAGGTGCTACCTGGATATGTGGCAAAACAGGTGCATAAACACGAGCGGCAAATATGCCCAATACTATTATTGCCAACGTAAGATAACGATTTGGAATCCCAAGGATTCTGGGGCGGGTATTATTCACTTATGAGCTCCTCCTTCATCGAAGGTTGTGGATTCTGCTCACCATCTGTTTTTATTCGAGAGGTAGCTTTTTTCACTACCCATATCATTGCGAATAGGGTAATTGGAACGCTGATACCGATTAATACTATTGTGATCATAGGTTTAGTACTGAAGCGGCTATCCAACCATAATCCGCCAAAAAGGGCTGCCAAAACAATCACAGAAGTTAGGCAGCCCACCTGACCAACCACCGCTGCAAGTGTGAGATTCAAAGCATACGTAGCACGGGTTTTGCTGGATCTCTCATTGGTTGGACTCATGGTTGGAGAATTGTATCATAAGCATCTAAATGCCGTCAATAAATTGGCATTATATATCAAAAAACAGAGGCTGCTGCTGTTGTAGCCCAATTGAACCAAGGAACGAGGACTGTACCGATCAATATTATCCCGACTGTTAAAACCGTAATAGCCAATTTCTGAGGGCGAGTTACTAGCAGGGGTTTCTCTTCATCTTCCGATCTGTATAGGTATACATATTTGAGCACCGTTAGATAATAGTACATACCGATAATAGCGTTTAGCACACCGATCACCGCTAACCATATCATATTTGCGTCCACTGCGGCTGCGAACACAAAAAACTTGGCAACAAATCCACCCAGGGGCGGCATCCCAGCTAATGAAAGTAGGGCAACTAGCAAAGCAAGCGCCAGCCAGGGTGAACGGCGACTCATCCCGTAATAAGCTGTCATCTCATCCGAACCGGTGATCCTACCGCACGAAGCCACAATACCGAAAGCAGCCAGGTTCGTGACCAGATATACGATCAAGTAATAGACCATACTGCTAACACCGACTTGTGAAATCACCGCCACACCGATTAAAGCATAACCTGCATGTGCGATTGATGAATATGCGAGCATACGTTTTATATTCTTTTGCGTCAAAGCCAATAAATTGCCTAATGTCATAGTCGCTACGGACATCGCCGTGATCACTGCTCCCCACTGTAATGTAATATCAGGAAAGACGACCATCATAAACCGTAAGAGTACCACGAACCCTGCTGCTTTTGACGCTGTTGATAGAAAGCCCGCTACAGGTGTCGGTGATCCTTCGTACACATCTGGGGACCAAAAATGAAATGGCACTCCAGCAATCTTAAAGCTAAATCCTACCAACACTAGCAACATGCTTCCTATTAGAGCACCAGCAGGCAAGCCACCCTCCCGCACACTTTGAGCGATCTGGTAAATATTAGTTGTTCCTGCAAATCCAAATAATAGGCTAAAACCATATAACATTATTGCCGAAGTCATTGCACCGAAAAGAAAGTACTTGAAACCTGCTTCTGTCGACTTATCATCCCGGATGAAAAAGCCAGCCAAGATGTATAGCGGAATCGCCGTCGTCTCGATGGCGAGATAGAGCATAACCAAATCTGCAGCAGAAACCATTAGAGCCATACCGATCGTAGAAACGATCATTAAGAGATAAAACTCGCCCCTGTGCCCCAGTTTCTTGAAATCCATCGCAAAAAGTGCTGTTATGCCAGCGCCAAAGATGAAAAGCATTGTAAAGGAAAACCCCAACCAATCATGACGCAGCATTCCACCCCAAACCAGGCTGGGCTCAGTTTCAGGTCGAGCAGGTATGCTGAGTAGTAGGATCACCCCCATACCTGCAGCAGTTACCCAGCCAATGTTTCTGTGCTGCTTTTTGGGAAGGACCAAATCCAAAATGAGCACCACTGCGCCTAAGGCGACCAGTAGAATCTCAGGCAGTATTGGAAGAAACATTGAGGCGTTTAAGATCATATTTACGCACCTCCCAGAAGGCGCAGCACATTATTAACACCAGAATCGACAAGGGGAACCAATATTGAAGGATATATACCCACAATGATCAAGATGATTGAAAGAAAAACGAGGGCGATCTTATCAAACGCTTTGATATCGTGAACATGATCTTTGAATTTGTCAGGGATTTTGCCGAAGAAAACCTGTCCCACTATACGAAAAATATAGGAAGCAGTGATTACGATCGAGATAGCTGCGATGATCGCGATCAATGGATTATCTCTCCAAAGGCCCATGAATATGGGAAACTCCGCAATAAAACCCGAAAAACCAGGCATACCCATCGATACTAAACCGCCAACAATAAATGCTACAGCAACAAGGGGCATCACCTTGCTTAAGCCACCTAAAGAAGGTATTTCTCTGGTATGAACTTGGTCGTAAACCAACCCGACAACAGCAAAGAATAGTGCTGTCATGACACCGTGTGAAAACATCTGCACGCCAGCGCCTAAGAATCCATCTCTATTTAGGGTTGCAAAACCCATTAATACCAGACCCATATGAGAAACAGAAGAAAAACCGATCACGTACTTGAAATCAGATTGAACAGAAGCTATGAATGCTCCATAGACAACATTCACGAGGGTCAATAATATTATCCATGGCATGTGAAATTTGGCACCCTCTGGCATTAACATAATTCCCACTCGCAAAGCTGCGAAGGCACCTAACTTCATCAGCACACCTGCATGGAACATTGATACGGCTGTGGGAGCTGCTACATGCCCGTCAGGGCTCCAATTGTGGAAAGGGAAGATGCCTCCCAGAACCGCGAAACCGAAGAAAACGAATGGAAACCAAATTTTCTGGAAGGTTGTAGAAAATCCGGCACCCTCAAGGGCAAGCATATTAAATGTGCCTAGCCCGGAGGCGAAATACATGGCAAGTATGCCAATTAATGCAATTACTGAACCGATAAAGAGATATAGAGTCAGCTTCATAGCGGCGTATTCACGAGTGACTTTCCAACCCCAAATTGCTATCAGCAAGTACATTGGGAATACTGCGATCTCATAGAAAAAAATCAACATAAACAAATCTAAGGCAACAAAAACACCAAATACACCCGTGGCGAGTAGAAATAAAAAGAAGAAGAACTCTCGTGGACGATCATCGATGTTCCAGGAAATCAACACACCCGTGAACATTACCACGCCTGTCAGTAAAACAAGAGGGGTGTTCATCCCATCCACCCCAACTTGATAGGATATTCCTAAAGCCGGAAGCCAGGGATAATTTTCAACAAACTGATATCCACCGGCAGCAACGTCGTAGGAGAAATACAACCAAACAGTCAGGACTAGAGCGATTATCCCAGCTGCCAGGGCGGCGACACGCACTTCCCTTTTTCGCTCTCCCGGGATCAAGAGAATCAGCAATCCAGCTGCCATAGGGGTAAAAACGATAAAGGTCAAAATCGGAAATTGCATTGGTTTCCTCGTTCACGTGGAATAAGGCACGTGGTACGAATTTGCTTAATATAAAGTCATGACTGCTTTATTGATAACTCCTAATATCCATGCCGGCCAAACGCCAATCCACAACATTAATATCATCAATGGGATGATCACTAACAATTCACGCCCATTGATTTCGGTTAAACGTCCAACCCAACGAGTATTGAGAGGGCCGTGGAGTGTCATCTTTATCCCCTTGAGAATATATGCACCCGTAAAGAACAGACCAATCATCGCCAGAGCCGTATAAATGGTAAATACGGGCCATGCTCCTCTCACAACCAGGAATTCAGAAATAAAACCATTAAGACCCGGCAGTCCTAAGGATGCCATGGAAGTGAATATAAGAATTCCACCATATACAGGTATTAAGGGGAAAAAACCACCAAATTCACTCAGGTCGCGAGTATGGGTACGATCGTAAATAACACCAACGAGGAAGAACATGCCGGCTGCCGACAGACCATGATTGAACATCTGTAATACGACACCTTCCAACGCAATTGTGGCATTCTGTGTACCCACTGCAAATGCTGCTGCGGCAATGCCCAGAACGACAAAGCCCATGTGGTTTACCGATGAATACGCTACCAGTCGTTTAAAATCGGTTTGTCCATATGCTGCAAGAGCTCCGTGAATGATTGACACCACTGCAAGAAAAGCTAAAGCACCTGCGAAGTATTTAGATTCCTGGGGGTAAAGCGGTAAGACTAATCTGAGGAAGCCGTAAGCACCGAGCTTAAGCAGTACACCTGCCAGGATCATAGAGCCAGCGGTTGGGGCTTCTGTATGCGCATCCGGCAGCCAGGTGTGGAATGGCCATACAGGGACTTTGACAGCAAAAGCGATAACAAATGCCCAGAATGCTATTGTTTTTACCGTATGAACTGGAATATTGAATAAAGAGGTATCCAGTGATACCCATCGCTCTGTAAGTAAAACCAGGTCAAACGTCCCTGCAGTAACGCCAATCAATTGGATTGCTAATAAAAGACCCAACGAGCCGGTCATGGTGAATAAAATAAATTTGTAGGATGCGTATGTTCGCGATTTTATCCTTCTCCCTCCCCAAATTTCGCGCTCTCCTTTTTCGCTGCCCCACTGGTTTATCAGGAAATACATGGGGACGAGACCAAATTCCCAAAAAACGAAGAACAGCAGTAAGTCAAGAGTCATGAACACTCCTAACATACCCAGTTCTAATAAGAAGAACAGGATCATATATGCTTTGATTCGATCCGTGATGGTAAATGATGTTAATATTGCCAATGGAGTCAGCAGTGTAGTAAGTAATACCAATATCAGCGAGATACCATCTACACCTACGTGATATGAAGCGTTGATTGGGCTATACCAGGTATAAATCTCTTGAAACTGGAATCCTGGTTCCCCTGACTTGAAGTTAAACCACAGTACCAACGAAAGGATCAGGGGGATAATGGATAATACAAACGCCGTCCAACGTTGGAGAATTTTGAGCTCGCTTGGCAGTATAAAAAGAATTAATGCTGCCAATACAGGAAAAAACAAAATGAGCGTTAGCAAGTGATTTAGGATGAAATCCATTTCTTTTTCCTAAGATTGTATTTTTTCAACGTCTGTCATCCTAACGAGTGAAAACGAGCAGATAATAAAAAATTGCGCTAAACGCCATCATGCTTACCAGTGCTATTATCATGTACTGTTGTACACGACCGGTCTGGATGGAGCGGAATAGAAAACCCAATTTCTTGGTCGTTTCACCAACCCAATCACCGAAACCATTGATTATCGGTTTGTCTATAAAGTTTCGGAGAAAATCTCCTATGAGACCCGCAATATGACCAACCCCATTGATGATGCCATCGATCACCTTGTGATCCATCCACAAATAGGCGAAATTTCTAGCCAACCAATAAGATGGTCGCACAAACAAGAAATCGTACAACTCATCAAAGTAATATCCCTTCTTCAACACCGTATACAAGGGTCCAAGCGCTTTCTGCGCTGGATCGAAGGCACCAACTTTGATGTCACGATAAACCAGCCAACCCAAAGTTAGACCGCCCAACGAAACAACCAGTGATGTCAGCAAAGGAATGTAGCTGAACACAACCATTTCGGGGTGCTCTAATAGCGTTTCACCTACGAATTCATGCATAAAGTTGGGTATTGTGCCACCTAGAGCGGGGAAATCTTCAGGGATACCCACCCAGCCAGCAATAACTGACAGAACGGCCAACACCACTAAAGGCAACGTCATCGTCCACTTACTTTCATGAGCATGCTCAGCAGCATGGGTGCGCGGTTTCCCAAGAAATGTCAATGTGATCTGGCGCATTGTGTAATATGCAGTAAGTAGCGCCGCAAATGCTAAAGTAATAAAAACGGCCCAATGGTTATGCCCAAACGCGTCTGCAAAAATTTCATCCTTAGACCAAAATCCTGCCGTAAGGATGGGGAACCCAGCGAGTGCTAATCCACCAATTAAAAACGTCCAGAAAGTTATGGGCATTTTTTTTCGCAAACCGCCCATATTGAACATATCCTGTGAGTCAATGTGCTCACCGGTGTGCAGAACACCATGTTCCATGCCGTGGATCACTGAACCAGAGCCAAGAAATAACAGCGCTTTGAAAAAGGCATGCATAATCAAGTGAAACGCTGCGGCAACGTAAGCGCCGATTCCTATCGCTGCAAACATGAAGCCCAATTGAGATATCGTCGAGTAAGCCAGCACTCTCTTGATATCATTTTGAGCGATCGCAATTGTGGCTGCGAATATGGCTGTAAACGTACCGATGAACGCAATCACGGTCATCGTCGGAGTCAATTGACCATGTTCCGCACCGGCGGACAGCAATGGGAAGATGCGGATTGTCATATATACACCAGCAGAAACCATCGTAGCAGCATGGATCATTGCTGAAACTGGTGTAGGTCCTTCCATTGCATCCGGCAGCCAGACGTGCAACGGCCACTGGGCAGATTTGCCAACTGCACCAATAAACAGCAACAAACCGATTAATCCCGCCACAGAAAGCCCAAATATCCCTGTGGCTGTAGTCGCTAATTGATGCAGAACTTCCTCGTTGTAAAAGATTTCGCGATAATTTAGAGTGCCTGTGGCTGTATAAAGGTATGCTATTCCTAAAAGCATAAACACATCGCCAACCCGGGTCGTCATAAATGCTTTAATCATTGCTGCACGAGCAGAAGGCTTTCCATACCAAAAACCGATCAATAGGTACGAACACAAACCCATTATTTCCCACCCGACGAACAGGATTAACAAGTTTCCCGTGACAACCAGAAGATACATTCCAAAAGCAAATAACCCAATGAAAGCAAAGAAGCGCGAATACATGGGCTCTATCGACGGGACTTTATGCGAATGCCCATGTACATCGGACACCGTCGCCCAATCAGGTGGAAGACCTGCCCGGTCGTGATCACCATTAGGTTGACCGAAATTATGGTATCCAACGCTGTATATGAAGATCATCAGAATCGTCCAGGCGACAAAGAAGAGCGTCCCCGCAGATAATGGGTCAATTTGGACACCAATAACAAACCAGTTATCACCTGTAGGAAACCACGGCAGGTATGAAGTAAACGGGTGCAATCCTAAGTGTTCTGAATTGATCGCAGCCCAAACAACCACCATACTGCCAATCCAAGATAGGACTGCAGATCCTACAGATATCGTATGGCTGAGCCCTTTATTCCGGTTAGTGATCAGGATAATAATAAAAAATGCTAATAAAGGTGGAAGTGGAATTAGCCAGATTAGTGTTTCAATTGTCATAGAAAATCCCTAAACAAACAGTGTTACAAAGAAAGGCTTTTTTGACTATCACCACTTTAACAAATCAATTTCGTCAGCAGAAACAGTACCACGACGGCGATAAACTGATATGAATATTGCCAAACCAACAGCTACTTCTGCAGCCGCAACCGCGAACACAATGACCGCAAACACCTGCCCATTTATTTTTTCTGGGGTTGCATACCGCCAAAAGGAGATAAGGTTTACGTTCACAGCATTAAGCATGAGCTCAATACCCATTAAAATCGCGATCGCGTTTCTACGGGCTAAGACCCCAAATAATCCGATGCAAAAGAGTGCGGCTGCAAAAATTAAATAATATGAAATTGGGATCATCACACGCTCCTACCTGCTTTCCCAAGCTACGACAATTGCACCAATCAGCGCAGCTAGAAGGAGCAAAGAGGCTAATTCAAAGGGCAATACATATGCCTCTGGAGAGACCAAGGCTACACCCAACTGGCGTAGCGGGTCAATGGATGGATCTAAAGCAGGGGGTATCGCTTCAAATTGCGGCCACATATTGAGAATCCAGGTCATTGATCCAAACATCACAACTGCAATTAACAAAGCCCAAATCCAATTTGAATTGAAGACTGGCTTTGGAACTTGAGATACTTTCCGAGTTAGCATTATGGCGAAAATCATTAAAATGGCAATGGCGCCAATATATACGACCACCTGAACCATTGCCAAAAATCCGGCATTAAGAATTACATAAAAAACAGCAACCCCAAACAAAGACACAATCAGCCATAATGCGGCATGGATCAGGTTGCGAGAAGTAACAACCAATAAAGCAGCACCGAGAGTTGCAGCAGCAGCGAAAATGAAAAATAGTTGAATAAATGTCATAAGTGTCCTATTTTAAACTAACGTTGATACCTCCGTTGGTTTATCTCTAGAAGAAATAGCAGCGTCAGGATTTGCAGTCGGACGATATTCTCCCACTCTCTCTCGTTTAATAACGGCATAAGTGTGTAGGATGGTAAGAGTAATCAATATGATCACAATATTTACGATCAACATTCCAGCAGCATAGCCTCGGGGTGAAGCGTTTATCAGTATCTTGTCCATAAGAGCCGTAGCAATTAATGCAACCAATGCCAGCGGAGTAAGAAACTTCCAATTGAGATTCAACATATGGTCAATACGGATGCGAGGCAATGAGTACCGGATCCACATAATGACAAAATAAACCAAAAACCCTTTAAAAAACAAATAGACAACTCCTAAGATTGGAACTTGTTCCACAAATGGGCCGCGCCAACCACCCAAGAAAAGCGTTGTAAACAGAACCCCTATAGTCAAAGCATGCAGGAGTTCTCCTGCGTAGAATAGCCCGAATTTCATCCCGCTGTACTCGATGTGAAATCCCGCAACAATTTCAGATTCTGCCTCGAGAAGATCAAATGGTGTGCGTCCAATTTCTGCAATACCAGTGAGAAAAAAAATAAGTGCTGATACAGGAGCCATCAATACATACCAGATTTCCTGCTCTTGTACAATTCCCTGAACTGACATTGTGCGGGCAAGTAATACGGGCACTAGTAATGCAAGCAACATCGGCACTTCGTAAGAAATCACCTGGGCTACCGTACGAAAAGCGCCTAACAAAGCATACTTGTTGTTAGA
>JAUWPO010000102.1 GCA_030611505.1 Chloroflexota bacterium | reverse complement strand
GACGGCTGGGCGCAGAGTTTTTCCCTGTACCCCGCGGTAGGGCACGTTTTCGATGATGACCCGCTCTGCCCCGAAGTGTGCGACTACGCAGCGGACGTCCTTTGTAATGGTGTCAGAGATTTGCTCTCGATGAGCGGGATCAGTAGTATCGACCGGGATGGCGGGGTAGTCCTTGATGGTGGGATCGAGGTGCAGGTTGACGTAAGGCGTTTGGGTTTGATCTATCAGGTGTGCGATTTTTCCCCAATCGGTTATCTTGAGCTTCCTGCCCCCGGCTTTTAAATCGAAGTGCACAATAACCGGGCAAAGGGTGCTTGCCTCGGCGATCATGTCGGGCCAATCCGAGCATTTGAAACGGTCGAGCCGGATTCGACCCTGGGAGAGGAGTGCGGCTGCTTGGGAGGAGTAGTTGATGGCAAGTTTCATCAGGTGAGGGGCAGGGGAGTCAGGATGCTTAGGATATGGGGAGAATGTGAAGTGTCTGGGTGGTTGATAACACTACAAGGTCAGGGAGGGACAGGACGACGGATGATGGTAAGTCGAGGCGGCTCCAGAATGGGAATGGTTCAATCCCACAATTGTCAGCAACGAAGAGGGTGATCACGGCGCCATGGCTGACGACGACCAGGTTCTGGTCGCGATTCTGTGAAATCAGTTGGTTCACGGCGCTAGAAAAACGGTTCAGGGATTGTGCGGCAGTTTCCTCGCCGAAAACCAGCTCATCGGGTTGTTCGAAGAACTCTTTGACGCGGGCTTCAAATTGGTCTCCATTCGAAAACCGGACCGTCTTGCGTTCGTGTTCGTGTAATCCGGGGACGATAAACAGCGGCTTGACGAGTTGCTGGGCGATGATTTGGGCGGTCTCCTGAGCCTTGGGCTTCGGGCTGGAGAAGATAAGATCCGGGTCATGCCTGGCAAGCTCGTCACCAAGCACCTGGCACCGCCGGCGACCTTCTGCGGAGAGATGCCATTCGCTGGCTGATATCTCTGGAAGTATTTCAGGAAGGGAGTGTTTGACCAAAATGAGTTTGTTCATGGATTAGCTGAAGCATGGCTGGCATCCGAAGAATGGATGCTTAAGGGCTGGCATCCGGCATTCAAAGAACGAGTGCTGGCATCTAAAAATCAGATGCTTAAGAACGGATGCGGCATCCAAAAAAGGATGCTTAAGGGCTGGCATGCCAGGGGCATGATAAGCGCTCCAAAACAAGTTGCTGTTTACATTTTTCTATTCCTGCGGACAGGCATTGCCCACGTGTTCTTCGAAGGTCTCAGCGAAGGAGTGGCGTCCTGAGCCGTCGCAGGCGGACCGGAAGTAATAATAAGGCGATTGTGCTGGGAAAGCAATCCCGCGGAGGGCATGGAGTCCGGGGTTCGATATCGGTCCGGGCGGTAAGCCCGGGTAAAGGTAGGTGTTGTAGGGCGAATCGACCTGCAGGTTTTCCAAACTTAATGGGTTCGTCCACCAGGTTTCTTGGTGTGGGTTGTAGCCCAGAGCATACTGTACTGTGGGGTCTGTTTCGAGCTTGATGCCTGCCGCCAGCCGGTTGAGGAACACCGATGCGATCAGTGGGGCTTCGTACTCAACGATGGCTTCCCTCTGGACTATAGAAGCCAGGGTCAGCGCCTGGTACAAGTCCAGCCCCTGACGCTGGAAGCCGGCACGCAGTTCGTCGTCCACTTTGATCTGGAAGTTTTCAAGCGTAGTCCCAATAAACCCTTCCGCGGTGATCTCTCTTGGGAGGCGATATACATCGGGGTAGAGAAAGCCTTCTGACGAAACGGCGCGAGGAAATTCACCTGGAGAGATGGAAGCGCTAATCAGGAACTCCTCCGGTGTGAAGCTCAATCCAGATGTAGGCAGCCCGGCAGCAATCTCCTCCATGCGCCAACCGGGTAGAACCCGGAAGGTCACCTGGCTGGGTGTGGAGTCTTGCAGCACCTGGGCAATCTCAAGAGGAGTCAATTTGGGACTGAGGCTGTACTCCCCGGCTTGAATGGTCGTATCCAACCCGGAATAGACCAGGTAGGTGCGAAAGGTTTCGACGTTGGGGATGAATCCTTCGGAGAGTAGACGCTCCGTGATGGTATGAGTCGATTCACCCAAGGCTACCTGGAAGGGACGTTCCACTCCATACGGGTCAATCGGAAGAGTGAGGTCATTTTCGCCAGCCAAGAGCAGGGCTGAAAGCTGGGCGCGCTGGAGAAGGTCGATATCTCCCCCGACCGGACCGAATTTTTCAGCAGCCTGATTTGGAACACCGATCAGCAGCATACCCAACAGCAACGCAGCCAGGCACAGGATGACCAGCCCGGCGAATAAGAATAAGGTTATGAGTTTGGATCTGCGTTTCATGAGGGTAAGTCGTCCCGATTGGAGTCAAGGTAGGTTTGCAGGATGTAGGTGGCGGCGATATCATCAAGGTGCCCGCCGCGTTTGCGGCGCGGCGCTCCCATGGCTATGCGGGCTTCACGGGCGGACTGGGTGCTTCCGGTCTCATCCCAAAGCTCAACGGGTACTTGTGTCTGAGATCGGATGGCGTTCGCCAAGCGAGCAGCACGCCGGCTCTGGAGAGTGGAACGACCTTCATCGTCCAGTGACTGACCCAGGACGATCAAGCCGACCTGGTGTTCGTGTACCAATCCTACAATCGCAGCGGCATCCTGATCCCGGGATATGTGGTTGAGGACCACCAGCGGGTTTGCGATCGTGCCGGTAGGGTCGCTGATGGCGATTCCGTGGCGTTTTTCTCCTGGGTCAACGGCAAGCACTCTCATCGTTTGTGTATGGTAAAAGAACTCAGAAATTATATTCTAAAATCGCGTTGATCACGCGTTCTTGTTCGTCTATTGTGAGGGTATTATAGAACGGCAGCCTGAGCAGCCGGTCGCTGAGGTTTTCGGTGACAGGGCAATCCCCGATTTTGCCTCCAAATTTGCGTCCCATATCGGAGAGGTGCAGCGGCAGATAGTGGAACACGCTCAGGATTCGGGCTGCCTTTAAATGCTCGATCAGACCTTGACGGATTTCGAGCGAAGGCAGCAGGATGTAGTACATATGATAGGGCTGCTGGCAGTAATTCGGGACATAGGGCAAGCGGACACCGTTCCCTTCAGCCCAATCCTTCAAATTGGCGTGGTAGTATTCCCAGATTTTTTGGCGCTTGAGTTGTATCGTTTCATAGGATTCAAGCTGGGCATACAGGAAAGCCGCCAGCATATCGGAGGGTAAATAGCTTGAACCGATATCAACCCAGGTATATTTGTCCACCTGTCCTCGGAAGAAGCGGCTGCGGTTGGTGCCTTTTTCGCGCAGGATTTCCGCTCGCTCGATGAAATGGGGGTCGTTGATCAACAGTGCCCCGCCCTCACCGCAGGTGATGTTTTTGGTCTCGTGGAAGCTCTGCGTCGCCAGGCATCCGAAAGTACCTAGATATTTACCTTTATATTTACCAAAAAGACCGTGGGCGTTGTCTTCCACAACGGGTATATGATGTTCTTCGGCGATCTCTAAGATAGCGTCCATTTCGCAGCCCACACCGGCGTAATGGACTGGAAGAATGGCTTTGGTGCGTGGGCTGATCAATCGATCCAGCAGTTCTTCGTCCAAATTCAACGTGTCGGGACGGATGTCGATGAAGACGGGTGTGGCGCCACGGTTGACATATGCGTTAACGGTGGATACAAACGTAAAGGATGGGATGATCACCTCATCGCCCGGTTTTACATTCAGTAAAAAAGCTGTCATTTCCAGGGCGTGGGTGCAGGAGGTGGTCAGCAGGGCTTTAGGGATGTTGAAGTGTTTTTCGAGCCATTGATGGCATTTACTGGTGAATATCCCATCGCCCGATATGTGATATCTTTCGATTGCCTGGGTGAGGTAATTCAGTTCATCGCCCGTCAGGCTGGGTTTATTGAAGGGGATATCGTATTCGTTCATGGCTCAGTTTGTGGTGAGCGATTGGTCGGCGAACCATTTGTGATAGTAAAGTTGAACAGACTTCGAAATGAAGCCGTGGCGCTGGATCATGCGTTGGGTGGGGATATTTCTTCCCTGTGTGTTAACAAGAATTCGATCCACTCCCTCTCTGAGGTACCAGTCCAACCCACTGGCGAACAACTCGTGCCCAATACCAAGCCCGCGGGACACCTCCTTTACGGCAGTTAATTCAAATGTCCCTGTGGATTCATGCCTCTCCCTGTTGCCGGATATATAACCGAGGAGTTCTCCTTCGAGTTCAGCGACGAGCACGAAATCAGCATTTCCTTCAGCACTCTTTTTAATCCATGTTTGGAAGTATGCCTGGCAGGTTTCATCAGAAAAGCGGGGATCGAAATACCAGCGCGAATCTTTGTAGCTGTTCTTAGCGATTTCTTGCAGTGTTCCAATATCCTCTGGCTGCAAGTCCCTTATTATCAGGCGTTTGTTTGCTTTAGGTCTGGTTTCGGGATTCCAGTTTTTCAAGCGACCTTCGTAGGTGATCCGGATTTCGACCAGATGAAAGCCGTGCTCTTCGACCAGCCTGATTGTGCCGGCATCATCAGAATCGGCGAGAAAGTAGAGACAGTCAACCGAGTTGGCATCACACCAAGTAAAGACCATCCCCAAATCGGCCGCGCTCAGATGGCGGTCGCAAACTCGTGCGATCCGAAATCCGAAGAAGTCGCTGTCCCACTGCAGGAATTGGCATGGCTCAGTGGTCACGGTCATTGGTCTCCTCAAACTGATCCTCCTGGCTGCGAATAACATAAGAAGGTTTTTCCATTAATCGGAAGTGCATGCGAGCAAGATATTCCCCAATAATTCCTAAAGAAAACAACTGCACTCCGGAGAAGATAGCGACGATGGAAGCCAGAAACGGGAATCCAGGTATGCTGCCGCCCTGGATGATGAAACGTGCAACAACGTATATGAGTATCAGCAAACCGAACAGGGCAAAGCCAAATCCCATCATGCTGGCTAACTGCAAAGGGACTACGGTAAAGCCGGTAGCCATATTTATGGCATGGCGCACCAGCTTGCGGAAGGTGTAGTTTGACTTGCCATCATGGCGCGGATCATGGGTGACCGGTACGGCGTAAAAACGGTTGGTTCCCCAAGCTAAGAGGACGTCAAGAATCACGAACGGGCTCCGGAAATCGAAAAACGCATCACGAACGCAGGTCCGAAAGGCTCTGAAAGCGCTCACCTTTTGGGCATTCTTGACACCCATGGCGCTTTGCAGGGCTAAGCGGGTTATGTAAGAAGATAGATTGCGCCAGAATGGGTGCTGCTGTCTTGCTGGAGTCCCGTATACCACGTCATAACCGCGCCCGAGAGGCGGGAGAAGTTTGCCAATCTCCTCTGGCGGGTGCTGTAAATCGTCGTCCAGGGTAACGATGATCTCGTACTGTGCGGCGCGGACACCGCAAAGCAAGGCGTTATGCTGCCCGTAATTGCGCATCAGGTTGATGCCCCTCACACAAGACTGATCCTGACTGAGGCGGGTGATGGTACTCCAGCTTTGATCGCTGCTTCCATCATTGACTAAAATCGTCTCATAAGTCTGACTGATAGCGGGTAAAACCTGATTCAGTCGAGATATCAGCTCATCGAGTGTGTCCTCGCTGTTGTAAACTGGGATGACGACCGAAATGTTATTTTGAGTAGAATCTGATGGGTTCATAATTTATTTATCGATGCATTGAAGTATATCTGATATTTGGACGCTGGCTGCCATGTCTAACGCGGCGGGTGAAATACTCTTCTCTATTCTATCCCAGGTCGTACACAAGAGCGGTATTGTTTCGGCGGACAATTGGGAAGCGGTTGTAAACAGTTGAATGGTCTCCTGCCAGCGTCCAACATGGGCATAGCCTTCTATGAAAGGAATAAGCTCAACCGCGCTTTCGGGTCTCAGGTTGTCGAGATACATAAAGACCTGGTCGCCTAATCCTGCCACTTCATTCCAATCACCTTTTTGGCGGGCTAATTCGGCTTTTTGGAAATAAAAACACCATTCGTGTTCGGGTTCAGGACCAAAGATGTGAGTCGGAGGAGCAGCAGGTGGGTCTGCGCCAGTGATAATGAGTCCGGGATTTGACAGCGTCAGGGCTTCAGGAATTAAACGCGGGCTGTCGGGTAGGATTGTTCCCGTTCCGGGGTCGAATATCGTCACGCAGCGGGGTGGTTCGTAGAAGAAGACCAGCATTTGAGACATATTTCCCGAAAATGACATTGCCCGGTAAGGGTGGTTGATGGGTAAGTCTGCCTCAAAGTGTGTCAGGGCATTTCCCAGACGCGCTTCCAGATCAAACATCAGGTAGGATAGATGATTTGAAGTATTGTGTGGATCGTAAGTCCAATTAAGTGGTGCGGTCAAAGAGTTGTCGCTGAAATACACGAAAGGAAGTTCGGGAGTCAGCAAAGTAGTGTCGGGTTTTATTCCAGGCGCCCTCCAGGTAAGCTGCCAGAAGAAATCCTTTTGCAACTGCCATTCCTGGCGGTAAGTTACTGCATCCAAAAAATGAAACCCAGCCGCAAAACCCACCAGCAGCCCTAAAATCAGGGCTTGTTGAGCCCTGGCTTTGAAGAGCAGTTTAACTACACCCGCTGCCAATATGCAGGCAGCGAACATCAGGGGAAGTGTGAAACGGTCTAACGGGAAGCGCAGCTTTAGTTCCAGGTCAGTGACCCAGAATGGCCACCCGCCAGCCAGGAGAGCTAATGCTCCAAATGCGATGTACCTGATGGCGCCGGAATTATTTACCTTCTCGTTTGAAATTTCATCATGACGGTCGCCCTCTGGCAGCTTCGTCAGGAACAGAAAAGCCATCGCCGTAGTGCCGAGGACTATGGCAGAATACAATAAGATGTCCAGCGGGATCAAACTGGAAAGGTTAAATAGATTAAACGTCTTGGTCCAGGCGATCAGGCTGGCTTCGATGGCGTCTTGGAAGATCGTTCTTATAAGGTTGAAAACGGCTTGAGGCGGATTGGCTGTCAGCTCGTTGAATATTTGGATATCCCCGCGCGGGGTTTCATGAAGAAACAGCGTCCACACCAGAAAGGCGAGCAGAAGGAATAAGTATGGCGACCAGTATAATAAGACTCGCTTGATCCGTTCTCGATATGAGGATGCCTTCTCACCTAAGACCAACCACAATATGACCGGTCTCATCAGCTCTAAGCCAAAATAATATTCAACGGTGAACAAAATGATGGCAGACATTAAAACTGATATGATCATCAAGGGCCAGAAACGGGAGGGTTCGCGGACGGCTAAGATCATCAGTCCCAAAGACAGGAAGAACAAGGACATGTAAATGAAGCCGTGGCTGTAGGTCACGGAGATGTACTGCTGCCTGAATCCAGGGTAGATAACGAACAGCATGGCTGCCCAGACTGCCGACATTTTCCAGCGGGGGAAAAGCGTCCTCAGCATCCACCACAAAGTCAAACCGCTCAGCCAGCGAGTGAACAGACCGAAAATCTGCCATGCGATGGTCGATTCACCCATCAATGGGGTGGTGAGCATGAACATCCAGCTCAGCAGTGGTCGATCGACGGCGAAGACCTCCCGGAATCCGCCTGCTCCGAGTGAATGGTAGAACCAGATCGTCGGCCAGTCATCCCAGTAGAAACCCAACCAGGGGATCAACGGCGCATAACTGATCAGGCTTAAAAGGAGCAGCGCAGCCGGAATTATTAGCGCATTTAAGGGCTTTGTCCGTAAAAACATTTCGTCGTTGAATTTTTAGGCAATAAGTTTATTTATGGAATGTCGCAATTAAGTTTGTTATTTATCACTGCGATTGCGGCACGTTGTCCTTCATCTGGAGACGTGTTTTGAGATAGTTCTTTCCATATGTTACACAGTGGATCTCGCATAATTTCGGAGTACTTAACGAGATCAGTGGATAACCCAACTGCGTCCTGCCATCGTCCAACATGCGCGTAGCCTTCTATATAGGTTACCAGCTCGGAAGCATTCTTTTTATTAAATTCCTTATCTAGCTGCAGGGCTTCGTCGCTGAGTTCGACCACATGCTCCCAATTTCCCTTCTGGCGAGATAATTCAGCTTTTTCGAAAAAATAACACCAGTCTTCATGTGTTGGTTCAGGTCCAAAAACTTGGATGGGCGGGCGCGCAGCTTGTTGTGGATCAGTGATGATTAATTCCCGGTCGGATAGATGTATTGCGGATGGAATGAATCCTGGTTGGTAGGGCCAGAAACGGTCAGCATCGGGATCAATTACTTTAAGACATATTTCGGGCGAGTAATGAATTAGCAGTGCTTGAGATGTTGAACCATCGAAGGATGTGGCTCGATATGGTTGGTGCAGGGGTGTTGCCTCCTCAAGGTCTGACAGCATGTTCCCCAGGCGGGCATCGATGTTCACGAAGCCGTAAGGCATCTGGCGGGTATAATTTTCG
>JAUWPO010000166.1 GCA_030611505.1 Chloroflexota bacterium | reverse complement strand
AAGCCCCAAACCTGCCTGTCCGCCCATTCTCACCGCGATGTGAATACCAATCACCAATATTACAAGCGGTGCAAATCGCCGAAATTTCAATATGGCGTACACCGGTCTGTTCTAAGATCAATCGGTTGGCTTTCCACAGATCAAATTGTTTTTTGTTAGGCGGGTCATCGAGACTCTGCTGCAGCAAACTTTGTGCATCTTCACCAAACGCTTTTATTACCTGTTCCACCACCTCTGGTCCGACCTGGTAGTGATGTGGTCCAATAGAAGGGCCAATCGCTGCTAATATATCGACCGGCTTTGTGCCATACTTATTTCGCATCTTAGCAACAGCCAATCCGGCTGCCCGCTTGATCGTCCCTGGCCAACCAGCATGCACAATACCTACAACCGCATGAACCGGATCATAAAGAAATACCGGCACACAATCCGCAAAGCGCATAAATAAGGTCACCTGTGGTTGGTCGGTTAAGATTGCATCGGCTTTCCGGATCGGTGTCCCCGTCTTTCTGGGTGCATCTGCACATATCACCTCACTTCCGTGAACCTGCCAGACGTCAAAATTACTTTTATAATCACGATCAAGCCCATTAAAGGATCGAGTTCGGTTCTCTATCACCCTCTCCAACTCATCACCTACCGTAGCACCCACGTTTAAAGAATCCCATGGCTCCGGGCTTACACCACCCCTTCTGGTGAATACTGCATGTGTAACCCTGCAGTTCGAGAATATATCAAAGGTGAAATACCGGATCGAGTCCGGTTGCTGAAATGGCATACTCAGATATTATTTCCGTGAATATATATAGTCATTCTGAACTGGAGTGGAATTGGGAGTGATAAATCTCTCGTTTCAGGTCATAATTTTTCTTGTAAACCATGGGTACGTTTATATTTTCTCGCCATCATCTGTCGCGTTTCAACCATCGTTTCCTCTACTAACGTATAACCAAACCAAGCGGTGGTGAAACCAAATAACGCCCCAGTAGCAATTCGCAACAGCGGTGTGCTCTCGCGATATGACCAAAAGTTTAATGGAGGCTGGCTCAATAGCTGGCTGAGACCATCCAATCCAATTGGAACCAGTCCAAAGAGAATCCATAAGTACCACGGTAACCCCGGTAATTTGCGTCCAGTCAGTGCATACAAGAGACCAAACAATAGAATTGCGCCGTAGATGGCCAGGTCACGTTGGCATAATGCCACCTTATATCCAATCAAATCATTGCCAACGTACGATCGGGCAGCAAATATCTCGCGAGCGGTATTTCCTTCCCCTTGACTGGTCACCTGGCTGAATGTCAGCATATCATCTATGCCCGCTGCAGCGCGTGGATAAACAGGCTGCTCCCCGAAAAGAAAGATCGAACGGTAAGCCAGTTGGTGACACACCAATCCATAAGCGCCGTATATTATTTTTGCCGGTCTCTCGATCCCAGCGTTCATTAACACGGGTGCCAAAAAGGGAAGGCCTACATAGATCAACACCATAAAATTGAACACCGCCAAGTAATGATTGGCAAACCAGGTAGTTAAGTCGTCCGACTTTGACCAGACCTCTTTAAGTTTTTCCTTGAGGACGGTTTCAGGTTTTTCCATTCCATCAGCATTCTGCCCAATCTCCACCGCAGCGCTCAGTGTTATTCGTAAATCCTGGCGGTTAAAAGGGGCTTTTATACGATAAGGTCCTGCTTCCACCACTGGCAACTTAGAACCGAAAGTTCGATTCAACTCTGGGTCACTATCTACGTCCACAACTTCCAGGTGATGGGGTATTACTTCCTGCAGTTTCCCCAAATCATCCAGCGCTTGTTCACATAAATGGCAATCTGCGCGACTGTAGAGAGTTACAGCGATCATTCAAGCACTCCTAGTAAATTAAGATAGCCATCCAACTGTTCTTCTGTTAAAACACCAACATGAAGGAACTTGATAATCCCATTGGGATCAATAAAATATGTGGTTGGAAACCCTAACACCTGGTATTGCGTAGCTACACCACCATCATTGTCCATCAGGATCTCATAAGTAAGACCCAGTTCCTCAACAAAAGGACTCACTCTATCAACGGATTCTTGATTGTTAACAGCTAGCACTGCTATTTCAGATGCATAACTCTCATAGATCTTCTGGAAGAAAGGCATTTCATAAGTACATGGCCCACACCAGGTCGCCCAAAAGTTGAGCACAACCACTCGACCTTGAAAGTCTGACAACTGTTTTATCTCACCTGTGAGATTGTCTAATTCAAAGTCTGGCGCAGGGGTGTTGACTTGGGGCGCATCACCCGAATCGACTTCCTCAATCATTCCAGTTTTAGGTTGAGAGAACGAATTCGTAGCCAGAACCAGACCGGAGATAAACAGAGCTCCTAATCCCATCCCAATTAATATCCCAATAGATATGATTATACAAGGCGTAGATTTGCTTTTATTCACATCGGTATCCATTTATAAAGAAGTCAAATAAATTATTCAAATGAATGAACTGGTAAATCTTTGAAGTAATTGTTTATGGTTCCCCTTCGTCATCTGATGGTTTTGGTTTAATAAAAATCGCCAACGGCAATGCAATAGGGAATAAACCCGCACCAAAGAACCACCAATCGACAAATTTTCTCCCTTTCTTCGAGGCGACATAAGCTGGGATAAGACCTAATACTACTAAAGCGAGTATTATTATGAACAAGTAACGACCCAAAACTTGCTCATCAAATGTACCAAAAAAGGATCCTAGGCTCGCTAATCGTTCAAAACGACCAGTGAATAGCATTACTCCGATGATGATCAGCAGGACGCCCATGCCTACTTCGATATAATGCATTGTCTTACCGTGCTTTCGAATTAAATTTGTAACAAGATCGATCTGTACCGAAGCGATCAAGAACGGTATCGCTAACCCCGCCGAATATGCTGTCAGCAAGACCACACCTTGCGTAATCGAGCCGCCACTTAATGACAATGTTAAAATGGCTCCTAAGATAGGTCCTACACACGGCGACCAGCCAGCCGAAAAGAACACACCCATCAATGCTGAAGCCAGGTAACCGCGATTGCGGTCAGGCATCGACTGTGGGCGTAAGTCATATTCCAGGAAAGGGATTCGCACTACTCCCGTCATGTGAATCCCGAATATGATTACCACAATCCCACCGATCCGTGCCAGCCATGTCCGCAAATCATAAAGCACACCGCCCAAGGCAGATGTCGCCACGCCTAAAAGTATGAAAACGAAGCTGAAGCCGAGGACAAACGCGAAACCGTGGCTAAAGGCAATCCAGCGCGAATTACCTGTATCTGATACTGCCGCTGAACGTCCACCAAGATATCCGATATAAGCTGGCACTAATGCAAAGACACAGGGCGAAAAAAATGAAGCCAATCCGGCTATGAAAGCCAGACTTACTCCGATGTTAGCAAGATCCATAGTTCCAATATTTCCTGAAAAATTAAAATTACATTTCTTTTACTGTTACTTTTGTGCTGCCCTTTCCAGATATTGTAACTTCACCAGGATCTGGAGGAACAACGGGTAATGTCCAACGAAATACCCATTTTGCATCATCCGGACATGCATTCACACAGCCGTGTGATCTAGGGACACCGTAGCTGTTATGCCAGAATGTAGAATGGATTGCCATACCTTGGCCAGAAAAAAGCACCGTCCAACCAATCCCAGGCAGGTCATAGCCGCCACCGGTCGTACCACCTGTCATATGTAAAGAGACCAGTTTACGCCAAATTGTGTGCCGTCCTATTGGCGTAGCCCATTTATCTGACTTGCTCCCTTTCGAATCATACTTTCCTCCGGTGGATACCCGGCAGAAAAACACTTCGCGATCCCCTTCGAAGCAGGAAAGAGTTTGGTGGCTTAAGTCTACTTCAACACGTTTTTCTTCAGCTTCTGGGTTTATCGGCGTCATTTCCTCATCATCGATCAGGCGTAAAGCCTCTCCTGGCACCCAAAAGATATCGCCGAATGAGCCATATTTTTCGTTAACCCGGTACCACACCTGACCTTCTTCATCCGTTTTAATTTGATCGACCCACATTATCTGGCTGTAGTACAAACGAGGGTTCGATGTATATTTAAGCCAGGGCGATCGTCCTGGTGGATTTGCCAGGACCAGGTCTACGTATGGAACCGTAACTTCTGTCCACATCCCCTCAGGAGCTGGCAATTCTCTCACTGCCTTGTTGGGATGGTTCTGCACTGGTTGTAAATTTGGGGCATATACATAACCATCTGGAGTTTCAACAAATCGCTGATTGTTCCACAAGGGTCTTGAACCTACTACCTCTCTCAGCCAGGGTACTATATCATCCTCATACAATTCACCCATATCGCTGCTGTCGATATCTGGACGTGCTTTTAATAACACCTTACCATCAAGAACACGCCCCAGGCGCTCCGCTTGTGGAAATTCAGGCTTTACACTTGCTTTTGCGACAGATATCAAACCACTTATGGGATGTAAATAGAAACTGCCCAGTCCTACAGCAGTTGTTTTGAGAAACTCACGTCGCGAGATACGCTTACGCTTCATTGCTTTCTCCGATCACCTTCTCTTGAATCCTGAGACGGATCTTGCATAAAAAAAGATTGGAATTAGCCTTCCACCACCTGGACTTTAGTGCTATCTTCACCCGTCACCGTAACATCCACCATTCCAGGATCATATGCGACCGATGGAAGCGACCAGCGGAAAATCCATTTTGCATCTTCTGGTCGGCAGTTTACACACCCATGTGATACCGGATCACCATAATTGTTGTGCCAGAAAGTAGAATGGATAGCCACCCCGCCGGTAGCAAATATT
>JAUWPO010000180.1 GCA_030611505.1 Chloroflexota bacterium | reverse complement strand
ACAGGATTCATAAAATGCATGCCGACCACCGAATCCGGACGTTGGGTTGCTGCGGCGATCTTCGTGATGCTTATAGAAGATGTGTTAGACGCCAGTATAACTCCAGGACGAGCCAGGCGGTCAAGATCGCGAAAAATTTTGGACTTAAGGTCCAAATCTTCTGCTGCGGCTTCAATTATCATGTCCGCAGACGGCACTCCCTCCAAAGAGGTAGTCATCGCGATCTTCTGGGCAGCACCTTTCTGCTCTTCAGTGATGCGCCCCTTCTCCAGTAGTTTGTCCACCGATTTGGCAATAGATTTTTGGGCCCGTTCTAGCTGCTCCGGTACGACGTCCATCAACGAAACCTGATAACCAGACGCTGCGGCAACCTGGGCTATTCCGTGACCCATTGTGCCAGCTCCTACAATAAAAATATGATCGATATCCATATTAGTCTCTCCATTTTTCCTTTACAGCCTAATTTAATCTTCTAATTTAACCGCCATCGCTACGGCCTCTGCTCCCCCTAAACACAAAGCCACAATTCCCCGCTTGAGACCACGATCTTGTAAAGCGTAAATCAGGGTGGTCAATACGCGCGCTCCGCTGGCTCCTATCGGGTGACCAAGCGCAATCGCCCCACCGTTCACGTTAACCTTTGACCAATCCCAACCCATCTCCTTCAATGCAGCTCCATTTGCTAAGACTTGAGCTGCGAACGCTTCGTTCAACTCAACCAGGTCCGCATCTGAGAGCTGCCAGCCAATCTTATCAAGCAAGCGTGGGATGGCGATCGCAGGAGCATTAAAAAGATATTTCGGCTCAACAGCAGCCTGGGCGTAGCCAATTATTTTCGCCATAGGTGTGCAGCCCAGCGTTTCGGCTTTCACCCGGCTGGCAACTACCAAGGCTGCTGCTCCTTCATTCAATCCCGGGGCGTTGCCGGCAGTCACTTTGCCATCCACCTGAAATGCAGATCTCAGCTTGGCGAGAGCCTCTATCGAAGTATCTCTGCGGGGCGTCTCGTCCGTATCAAAAAGGGTTACCTTTCCCTTGCGACCTTTAACTTCAACCGGCACGATTTCAGCCTCAAATTTGCCATCATCAATTGCAGCAATCGCCTTTTGGTGACTACTGAAGGCGTACTCATCCATCGCCTCCCTGGAGATATCGAATTTCTCGGCGATGAATTCGGCGGCATTGCCCATGCCCCAATCTTCAAAGGGATCCCAGAGACCGTCACACAACAGGGAATCTCTTAGTTGGGCATTGCCGAAACGCAATGCTCCTGTGCGACCATCTACCAGGAAAGGCGCCTGGCTCATGTTCTCCATGCCTCCAGCCACGAACAGGTCACCGTCTCCCGCCCGGATTGATTGGGCTGCCAGCATGACCGTTTTCAATCCAGAACCGCAAACTTTATTCACCGCGGTTGCTCCAACGCTCACGGGCAGTCCGGCGAAAATTGCTGCCTGGCGGGCTGGCGCTTGTCCAAGTCCAGCGCTGACCACGTTACCCATCAAAACTTCATTAATCTCCTCCGGATCAGGAATACGAGCGCGCTCGACGGCAGCCTTTACGACAATGGCTCCCAATCGAGGCGCAGAAATGGCGCTTAGACTGCCCTGAAACCGACCGCTCGGTGTCCGAGCAGCGCTCAAGATTACAGCTTCATTCCCATTTTGTTTAAAGTTCATTGATTATCTCCGTGTTAATATTAAACTTGTGAAATATGAGAGGATGTAAATTACCGCGCGGCTGAGCCCAGCAACGGCTCCAAATTTGAAAGTTAGATAATCTCAACCGTTTTGAAGTTTACTAATTTTAAGTCTCCCCCTCCCAGGTCTTCTTAATTCGTAAGTATGAATCCTCTAAGGTCTCGGGCATAACGCGCGTATTACCTAATGACGACATGAAATTCGTGTCACCTGACCAGCGCGGCACAACGTGCATATGAATATGTTCGGTGATCCCCGCTCCGGCAGCCTCGCCAATATTTATGCCGACATTGAAACCATGGGGATGATATTCCGAACCCAGCACTTCGATGGACCTGGTAGTCATCTCCATCATCTCGGAGCGCGTATCGGAGTCGAGCTCACCTAGTGTTGAATGGTGCTCAAAAGGAACGATCATCATATGCCCGCTTGTATATGGAAACCGGTTTAATATTGCGAAATTACGCCTGCCTCGATGAACGACCAAGTTCTGAGGTCCATCCGGGAGAGCTAATAGGCTGCAAAAAACACACCCCTCTTCATCTTTTAGACTCTGTACGTATGACATGCGCCAGGGAGACCAAAGGTGATCCAATATACGACTCCGCTCCTTTCAATTGTAATATTGTAGCAAAGAATCTCATGGGAGGGAATAGTTGACATCCAGCTTGAAGCGGAGTATCCTCGATTATCTGATTTTTACTGAATCAAAAACATACCGCCATGAATGAAATAAGTCAAATCCCAGAATGAACCAGCTCGCATTTTTCGATCCGCCTTTATGGACAGTCAATGAACTGACTGTTTACCTGCGTGACCTGCTTGAAAGCGATAATAACCTGCAGGATATTTGGGTCAAGGGAGAAGTATCCAATATTTCCCGTCCAACTTCTGGACACTTATACTTCACTATAAAAGACAATCAAAGTGCGCTGCGCTGTGTGATGTGGCGCAATGCAGTTTCCCAGCTGATGGTCATGCCGCGCGATGGCGACGCTGTGGAAGTACACGGGAGCATCAATATTTATGAAGCGGCAGGGCAGTACCAGCTTTACGCCGACCTGATCCGTCCCACCGGCGAAGGCGCTCTTTACCAGGAATTCATCCGTTTAAAGGCTCACCTCGAAGCGGAGGGGCTATTCGCGCCCGAACGCAAGCGTCCAATCCCGCGCTTCCCGGATGTTATCGGTATAGTAACTTCTCCGACAGGCGCTGCCTTACAGGACATTCTGAATACCATCAGGCGCCGGTATACATTGGCCAGGATTGTGCTTGCCCCAACCCCCGTTCAGGGCGATGAGGCGCCAGCTGGAATCGTGACTGCATTGGAAGTTCAAAACCAGATCGTTATTCCAGATGTGATAATTATCGCACGCGGGGGAGGCTCCATGGAGGACCTGTGGGCGTTTAATGAAGAACGGGTTGCGCGAGCTATAGCTGCCTCCGCATCCCCGGTGATTTGTGGAGTGGGTCACGAAACCGACATCACGATCGCCGACTTTGTCAGCGATCTACGGGCTCCCACTCCGACTGCTGCCGCTGAATTAGCCACTCCAAACCGCGCTGACCTTATAGAGAACATATCAGATCTATCACAAACGATGGCTAGAGTTATAACGGCGGAGGTAAATTCTCAGCGCCTGGAGCTTAACTATTTCGAGAACCAGATAGCAAATCGATCACCGCAAACGCGAGTTCGTTCGGATCGCCAACGCCT
>JAUWPO010000028.1 GCA_030611505.1 Chloroflexota bacterium | reverse complement strand
ATCCGGAAGCAGTACCTGGAGATTAAGCGCCAGTACCCGGATGCTATACTTTTCTTTCGCCTGGGTGATTTCTATGAGACTTTTGACCAGGACGCAGAGATAACTGCCCGCGAATTGGACATTGTCCTCACCTCCCGTAATATCGCCAAAGGAGTGCGCGTGCCGATGGCGGGAATTCCGCATCACGCGGCAGAAAATTACATTGCGCGGTTGATTGAGAGCGGTTACCACGTTGCAATATGCGAGCAGGTTGGCGACCAACCGCTGAAAGGAATATTTCCCCGAGAGGTTACACGAGTGGTGACTCCTGGCACCATTGTCGAACAAGGCTTGCTGCCGGGCGATGAGAATAACTACCTGGCATGCCTGGTCTTAGATGAGAGTGCTCCCACTGATGCGAGTGCTTTGCGAAAGGCGAACCGCGCCGGGGTTGGATATGTAGATATCACTACCGGCGAATTTGGCGTCACGGAATTGGATGGGGATGATTTGGGCGTCGCGCTGCGGGCTGAATTGGCGCGCCTAAATCCGGTTGAAATATTGCACCCGGATTCGGTTTCATTCGATGGCGATTTGCCTGGTCACTTAACACCCTTTCCGGCGTGGCGCTTCGAACCAGGACGCTGTGAGGAAGAACTACGGCAGCATTTTTCGGTGACTACCTTAGATGGGTTTGGATTGCGCGGCAAAAAACTAAGCGTTAGTGCTGCAGGTGCGATCTTGCAGTACTTGAATGAGACTCAACCAAATGCTTTAAGATTGCTAACCAGTCTGAGCACTTACAGTCAGTCGGAGTTCATGAACCTGGATGCCGCTACTCGCCGCAATCTAGAAATAACCGAAACGCTGCGAGGTGGAGCAGTTAAGGGGTCGTTATTGGGAATATTGGATCACACGGTTTCCGCGATGGGCAAGCGTTTGATCCGCCATTGGGTGAGCAAACCTTTATTGAGTGTTGAAGAAATCCAGGAGCGTCAGGAAAGAGTAGGTGTGTTCTTTGATGACGGTTTACTGCGGGGTGAGGTGCGTGGTGCGGTCAAGCCATTAGGTGATTTGGAGCGCCTGACAAATCGGGTGGTGAGTGGAACTGCAATCCCGCGCGATTTGGTCGCAATAAGGGATACCTTGTCAAGATTGCCTGAGCTTCGAAACCTGCTGCCGGAAGATTCTAAACCTTTGGAAAAGGTTATCGAGGAACTGCATTCATGCAGTGATGAATTACGACTCTTAGAGACTGCTGTTAGCGATGATCCGCCAGCCACATTACAGCGTTCGGGTGTTATCCATCCCGATTTCTCGGCAGAACTGGACGGGGTCGTGGAAAGTTCGCGCCACGCCAGGGAGTGGATTGCTAACCTGGAATCTGTGGAGAGGGAGCGCACTGGAATCAAGTCCCTCAAAGTAGGCTATAACAAAGTCTTTGGCTACTACATTGAAGTTACTCGTAAGAATACGGCAAAGGTTCCAGACGAATACATCCGCAAACAGACACTCGTGAACTCCGAGCGTTATATCACACCGGAGATGAAGGAATACGAATCAATGGTCCTGAACGCCGAGGAACGGATAAGGGAGATCGAAGCGCGTCTCTTTCGTGAGGTCTGCGCCAATCTGGCTGGTTCTGCACCTCGGCTGTTGTCCACCGCCAGAGCGATCGCTCAGCTTGATGTTTTTGCCTCCCTCGCGGAAGCGGCTGTTTCTGGCGATTATGTGTGTCCGGAGATCGTAGCGGATGATGTGCTCGAAATCCAAGAGGGACGCCATCCGGTGGTGGAACAATCCCTGGTTGGGAAAAGGTTCATTCCCAACGATGTCGTATTCGCAGAAGGTGAGAGAATTCGGATCCTCACCGGTCCAAATATGTCGGGAAAATCCACATTAATTCGGCAGGTTGCTCTGATCGTTCTACTGGCACAGATCGGCAGTTATGTGCCCGCTTCTTCCGCCAGGTTGGGTTTAGTCGACCGGATTTTCACCCGCATTGGCGCTCAGGATGAAATCCATGCCGGACAGTCAACTTTCATGGTGGAAATGGTGGAGACTGCCAATATACTCCACCACGCCTCCACCCGAAGCCTGATCGTCTTGGATGAGATCGGGCGCGGCACAAGCACCTACGATGGCGTTTCGATTGCCTGGGCGGTTGTGGAATACATTCATAATCATCCCCGGCTGCGTGCCAAGACGTTATTCGCTACCCATTATCACGAGCTGACCCAATTGTCTGAATTGCTGCCCGGGGTGCGAAATTACAACGTCGCCGTAAGCGAAGCTGACGGTCAGGTTTTATTCTTGCATAAAATCGTTCCCGGGGGGGCTGACCGGTCTTATGGCATCCACGTGGGTCAACTGGCCGGACTTCCTGCTCCAGTAGTGCAGCGCGCCAGCGAGATACTTTCGCAATTAGAAGCAACCTCAGGGAGTGCGGTTAAACTTGATCAGGCTGCTCCTCGCCAGATGGCGTTTTTCCCGGAGACCAACCCATTATTGGATGAACTTAATGCCTTGGATATTAATTCAATGTCACCCATTGAGGCTTTAAACCGGCTCTACGAGTGGCAGAGTAAGTATTTGGATGAATAGAAAGGGGGTGTCCAAAAAGTTTTAGGGCGGCTTTCTTTGCCGCCACCGGCGGGGCAGGTGTGGAGACAGCGGTCAGAACGAAGTGTATTGTGCTCTTTGGACAGCCCCAACGATCAATATGTTGAGGAAAGATGTTTGTCCGTTGATTGATTGATCCTTGTTGGAGCGGGAGGCTTATTTAGGCTAAGTCTCCGGTGGAAGCTCTGTAAGAAGACCGATCATGTTACCCGTTGGATCGGAGAAGAAGCCGAACCAACCGACACCGGGAATCTCGGACTTGGGTACAATCGTCTTTCCGCCCAGCTCTTCGGCTTTAGCAAGTGAGGCATCAATATCGTCGCTGCGAACGTATACTGTTACGGTTCCAGCGGGATTATTTTCCTGTACAGGATTAAATCCTCCCCCGACTCCCTCACCGGTGTCAAAGGTGGCATAATTCATTTCTGGCATCTGCTGTACTTTCCAGTCGAATAATTTGGAATAAAAATCCCCGGCTGCTTCTCGATCGTGAGCGGAAAACTCAACGTGTGCAATGGGGTGTTTGGACATTTGTAACCTCCTTGGTAAATTAGATTAGGTTTTATAGCTAATTCTAGGATAATGGTCTGAAGTTGTCAAGGAAAACAGACATTAAAGGTGAAAAATGTTTATTATGTCGGTTTGGATTTCTATTACCCAGTTTCCCAGGTCCTCAACTTTATACTCTACGTATAAATAATCTTCTTCACGGACAATTTTGACAAGTTCAATTTCCCTCATAAATTGGAACGTGACCAGATCCGTGTCCCATTCGCCTTGGATTTCAGGATCGTAGCCATTGGGTGGATCATAAGCGCGCTTGATATCAGTTTCATTAAGAAACAATCTGAGTATCGCTTCGGGTGTATCGACTGTCCATAGTAAACTTGCAGTGGCCTGGTTTTCTAACTCCTCTAAGCGTTCGTCTTCAGAGAGATCCCATTGAACTGGTGACCAAATTCCGGGCAACTCATCTACATTCATCGTTTGCGGGTCAATACTTCTGGGCATAGATATAAATCCTCATAAATGGTTTTTTGCTTTGATAAGTCTGCTTGTAAGCATGCTGCCTATTATCGCATAGGCATCGGTGGGTAAGTAATGACCGGAAGAAGCATCGAACAGAATCTGGAAAGAAGAGGGAAAGTCTTCATCTCCCTGCCAAAAGACAACCAGTAAAGATATATGCGGTAGAACTTTGAAAGTGAATGAGGCGCTGCCTAGTGGAAAAGGCGTGCCGCCGAGGCTTGTGGCTGCGTGCTCGAAAGTCGCCATGTCATCACGAAATGAGAGCGCTAGACGTTGACCGGTATAGCCTTGGAATGCCTGGTTGTAGAATTTGCCGTCCGGGAGTTCTGAAAAGGATATCCATCTCCCGGTTTTTGCAGTTCCGTCTGAGGTGTTAAAATAATACAGCAGCAGGACCAAATCCATCTGGGATAAAAGATTCCCCGTCCGCCGGTCCTGGGCGCTGAAACCGGGATACGAGAGGCACACTTCGTTTCCCCACAGTAAGAGACTGAATTCACCTTCATCAGAATCCCTCGGACGAAATTCAGCCGATGTGGCAGCCGCTAAATAGGATGGTTTTTTCTGCGATAAGGCATCTTTTAATTCGTTAACTCTACGTGCGAAGCGATCGAAATCTTCACCGCCAGGGATTTCAGAATCTGACAAAATTAAGCCTCCTATTCATACAAAGCATCCAGTGCTTGAGTTAAATTGTCAAAAACCGGAAATGGTTTCATTTGCTGGACTTCGAGGGATTGAGCTTGCTGCAATCCGCGACCTGTGAGCACTAATGCTATCTTACCAACGCCGGCATTCAATCCAGCCTGCAAGTCTGTCAGCGCATCACCGATCAATATGGAGCGCTTCAAATCGAGCGTCAATGTATCCGCTGCTTGGAAGATTAGACCCGGACGTGGTTTGCGGCATTCACAGTTGTCGTCGGGTTTATGCGGGCACATGAAAATCCCATCAATACGTCCGCCAGCCTTCTTTATTGCGTCTGTTAAACGTTGGTTGATCTTCTCCGCTGCGCGTAATGAGATCAGCCCTCGAGCGACCGCCGATTGGTTTGTAATTATGACGATTTTATACGGGCGGGTTGTCATGCGAGTCAGGGCTGGGAGAACATCGGGAAGGATCTCGACATCGTCCCAAGTACGGACATATGTCGGGCGATTCTTTATAATAACTCCATCCCGATCGAGGAAGACAGCCGGATACATGCTCGCAATTATACCCCTGCCCTAATAATGGAGTGATGTATCGTCCTTGAGTGGGTGCTGACTTGACTTGAATAGCTTATGTAGATAGAATCACTTACATGGTGGGACTGCAAAAACCAGGAGATTCTTAGATGGGTGAAACCGGAGATAATTCGACCATAGATAATTTGGGAAAGCGCCGCATCCCAAAACTTCGTATGGCGGATTACCCGAACGTAGATGATATCGTTCGCCAGGGTTTATTGGAGAGACCGCGGCCGGAAAATGCGGTCGATATTCTGCTGGTAAATCCTCCCACGCCAGATCGTGAATTATGGATTCGCACCCAGCACCGGGTTGGGCGGCGCACGCGCGAGAACATGGTCTGGCCGCAGGTGTCACTGGCTCAAATGGCAGCCTTACTACATCCCACTTATAAAGTCCAAATCGTGGATGCCAACGCGGAACGCATGAGTTGGTCCGAGTTTATAAAAAAGCTTGAAGAATACCAGCCGCGCTATTACATGACGCAGATAACTGCACCCACTCTTGAAAACGATATGTATGGGTGCTTTCTAGCCAAGGCGCGCCGGGCAATCACGATCGCCTTTGGGACGCATGTTACACCTCTCCCCCGTCAAACGATGAACCCGTATCCCAGTCTTGATTACGTGTTGGTTGGTGAACCGGATCTCACGATTCGTGATTTGCTGGATCATTTTGAAGGCAAAATTGAAGAGCGTCCGCCGGAAATTCTGCGCCTCTTTGACAAACACGATCCGGATTATAAACCCGCAATTAAGGCTGATGGGTCGCTGGATATGCATGCCATCAAAGGACTGGCATGGCGGGATGGAGATGAGATTGTGGTCAATTCCCCCAGACCGTTTATCTCCAATCTGGATGATTTGCCGGTGCCAATGCATGAACTGCTGCCATTTGAGAAATACCGTATGCCGCTCATTAAGGGTCCGTTTACGTTCATCGTGACAAGCCGCGGCTGCCCAGCCGGTTGCACGTTCTGTATTAAGCATGTCAGCTACCAGTATTCAACCAGGCTGCGCTCCCCTGAACTGCTCATGAGTGAAATGTGGCAGTTAAAAAAAATGGGCATTCATAATATTCACATGTATTCGGACTTATTCACCGTGAACCGGGAGCAGGTAGTCGACCTTTGCCAGCGTATGATTGCTGAGAAGATAGATATCAAGTGGACCTGCAACAGCCGCATCGATTACGTGGACGAAGAGATGTTGGGCTTGATGAGCAAAGCGGGCTGCTGGTATATTTCCTGGGGCATCGAGAGCGGAAATGAGCAAATCCTCAGGCATGTTCACAAAGGTGCCTATCCTGATAAAGCCAAGCAGGCATTATCCTGGGCTAAGAATGCCGGTATAAAGAATTGGGGCTACTTCATTATAGGCTTGCCTGGAGAAACTGAAGAGACGATAAGGGAAACGATCGAATTTGCGAAGGAGCTACCTTTGGATATCGCCCTCTTCCACGTCGCAGCCCCTTACCCGGGCACGCCATTTTTCTACGAGGTCGTGGAGAAGGGCTGGTTCCGTAAGGGGACCCGCTGGGAAGATGTGGATATGGACAGAGGGACGGTGCTCGATTATCCCAACCTGTCTGCAGAACGACTGCTGTATTGGCAGAAGCGCGCTTTCCGAGAGTGGGCGCTGCGACCCGCTCCGATGATGACTTACCTAAAAATGCTGCTGTCGGATTGGTCTACCATGCGAACTGCCCTCAGTGTGGGACTGGAGCATTTAAGCTGGGCATCTACGGATAGCGGGGCACCCATTGAGAGAGAATAATATTAAATGTAAAACTGGTACAGCAGCATCATGACAGGAAACTGCGGCACCAGATTTTTATTCCAACAGGGACAGATCTTCTAATTTGTGCTTTGAACTCTGTTATGCAGCGTACGGGTTAAAATATCATCAAGCTCATTGTCCTCGGCTGATGGTTTTTGCTTTTTGGAGGGGACTGGATCACCCTTACCATCATCCTTGGAGCGGTCCATGGCATCCCGCAAAGCGATTTCCATTGCCGTGGGGTCAGGCTCGACCGGTTTGTTTTCTTGTTCAACTTTTTTCTTCGATGGGCGGGATTGCCTTTCATAATCCTCTTCAACCGCGGGAGGTACCTCTAGAGTTTTCATGCTCAATTTTATCTGCTTCTTTTGGCGGTTGACGTTTAACACCATGACTTCTACTTCTTCTCCCTCTTTGATCACATCACCGGGTTTGACGATATAGTCATGAGTAATCTCGCTGATGTGTACTAAACCGGGACGTTCAGCGCCAATATCGATAAAAGCACCAAATTTCTCCAAGCGTACAACTTTGCCTTTGAGGACCATATCCTGCTTGATCTCACGCCATTCGAGGTTGAGAGGTTCGAGCATGGTCAATTCTAGGCGCTTTTTCTTTGGGATTACACGTTTCACCCAAACCTCGACTTCTTGACCCACTTGGACGACATCTTCAACCCGGTTTACGGGCTCTTCTTGTAATTGTGATATATGCACCACACCAGGAATCTCGACACCAATGTCCACCAAGGCGCCAGCCAGGCTGATTTTCATCACCGTACCGGTAAAACGCATCTTGCGTTCTACATCAGAAAGGTCATGGATCTCTGTATTTTCCGGGGTTGCTACGGCGTTTGTTTCCATTTCTCTTATCTCCGATCAATAAAATTTCACATCCACCAAACGGGTGGTTGATTTGTTAACAGGCGAGTGTATTTTCTTGCTCGCTCATTGCGATTTGGTAAACATATTCACGAGTCCAGGAATGCTCACCCGCGAAACTTGATTATACCTTGCGCGGTTGGATATGTCAAAGAAAGGTAAATTAGAAACTTACTTTGATTCTTTCTCACAGGAAAACACTTATTGCGGTTTGGATCACTCACTAATGACATCTCACCTAATTGGAAAGCTATAAGCATTTAAAAACGACACAGCAGTAGGGCTGTCAGTGTAAATCCATCACTGATTTCCTGATTGTTTATCATGTCCCGAATTTCAGTGGTCGTGAACCAACGGATTGCTTGTACCTCGGATGAGTCGGGCTCCTTGGTTTGCTGAGCTGCTTTACAGCGCACGACATGAAAGACTTTGTTGGAAATGCCGTTCATAGGAGAATAAGTGTAAAGGTGCACGAAATCCTGTGAGAGGTATCCGGTTTCTTCAAAAACCTCTCGCTTAGCCGCCGCAAATACAGATTCACCTTTTTCCATATTACCAGCCGGTATTTCCCACTCAGAACTTCCTGTCGTGTAGCGTGGGATTCTAACGAATAGAATACGTCCGCCCGGGTCGTCAACTACTGCTGCAACAGACCGACGTTCAAAGTCGAGCAAATGATGGCGGTCAATAATTCGTCCGTTTGGAAAGGACACCTTGTCAACGTAAAGGTTAACCCATGGACTTTGGTATTCTATGGTTCTAGAAATTCTTTTGGGTTTTTCCATTAATTAAGAAAGCCCTCCTCATCTGGAGGGCTGTGGGGGGTGATTATTCTTGTGGGTGCTGCTCTTTTTGGAGGGTATGAATCCCGTTCCTGACCTGGTTGAGATAGCGGTCCAACTCCATTTCAAGCTTTGTAAGGGTTTCAATTACATAATTGTCGGCTTCCTGATTAGTACTTTCGATTTCACCATGAGCCTGAGAGATGATTTGGTCCGCGCGCGCTTGGGCTGCCTGCACTATAGCATCTCGCTCGACCAACTGTTCACTTTTTTCGCGGGCGATTGCTAAGGTGCGGTTTGCCTCTTCCTGGGCTTGAGCCAGAATACGATCCCGCTGTGCAAGGAATTGCTGAGCCTTCTTGACTTCATCAGGAATTGCCACGCGCATTTGATCGATAATATCCAACATTCGATCTTCATCCACAATCACGTTGTGCGTGAACCACAGGGGGCGGCTCTGGTTGAGGAGATCTTCAAGACGGTCGACGAGATGCAGTATATCCATTTAGTCCCTCCCCTTATTGCTTAGAATAAGGTCTCCGATATTTGTAAATCAAAACCATAAGGTTGTATATCTATTTGCATAAAAAACCAATTTTTAGAAATAGGCGATCTATCAGTCTCGCATTGAAGTAACTGGCACCAACTGCTGACCTTCACCCAATTCCAAAAATCGGGCAGTGAGTGCGCCATTCACATTCGGTGGGACCATGCTGGAGACATCGCCACCTAAGGAGGCTATTTCACGAACGGTAGAAGAGGAAAGGAAAGTGTGTTCCTCAGCAGTAATAAGGGATATCGATTCAATATCTGGAGCTAAGCGGTGGTTGGCTAACGCCATGCGGAATTCATATTCGAAATCTGAAAACACCCGCAGGCCGCGCACAATTACTTGCGCATCGATCTCCTTACAAAACTCCACTGTTAATCCGCTGTAGCCCATTACTTTGATCTTGGGTCGGTCATCAAAAGATTGGCGCGCAAGTTCAATACGCGCTTCGGGTGAAAAAACCAGCGATTTCAAGGGTTTATCATAGACGGCGACCACGACTTCGTCAAACAAACGGCTTGCTCGATTTGCTATGTCGATATGACCAAAATGGATTGGATCAAAAGTCCCTGGAAAAAGTGCACGTACCATAAGGTAATTTTACGATATCTTCTCTAATATTAGTAGGGTAATATTTTATTGTAAAATGCCAGTGATTAGCTGATGTCTCCCTTTTCGCTGCTCCAGGCATGAGCTAAGGCTTCAGCCAAGAGCTGGTTTTCGGGTTGGGTCAGATCAGGATCTTTTTCATACAATGCCTTGGCATTACTGCGCGCATTTGAGATCAATTTCACATCGCTCAAATTAGCGAGTTTTAATTCAGAATATCCGGATTGGCGTGTTCCCAGGAATTGACCTGGACCACGCTGCTCGAGGTCGCGCTCTGCCAGGATGAATCCGTCGTTAGTTTCGGTCATTACCTGCAGACGCTCATTCTCAACTGCGTTCACGTTTTCAGGGATCAGCAGGCAGTATGATTTATCTGAGCCCCGTCCTACCCGTCCGCGAAGTTGGTGTAATTGGGCTAAGCCAAAACGGTGCGCGCCTTCAACGAGCATAACAGTGGCATTTGGAATGTCGACCCCTACCTCAACCACTGTAGTGGAGACCAGAATGTGATATTTCCCATCACGAAAATCAGTCATAATTGTTTCTTTTTCTTCTTGTTTTAAACGTCCGTGCAGTAAGCCGATATTAAATTCCTGGAATACTTCTTCTTGTAGTCGGGCATGTTCTTCGACAGCAGCCTTGGCGGCGCTCTTTTCGCTTTCTTCTACCAGGGGGTAAATAATAAAAGCCTGGTGATTTTGTTGGATTTGCGCCCGTATCAATGAATATGCACGCTCACGTTCCTGAGGCGTAATGATATAGGTGCTGACATCGGGGCGACCAGGCGGCATTTCATCCATCACCGAAATGTCCAAGTCCCCGTATACGGTAAGGGCAAGAGAGCGCGGGATAGGGGTGGCGGTCATTACCATGAGGTGAGGGTTGCTGCCTTTTGAACGCAAGGCAGCCCGCTGTTTAACTCCGAATCTGTGCTGTTCATCCACGATGACGAGCTGCAAGTCATTAAAGTTGACCGGTTCTTCAATCAGGGCGTGGGTGCCGATAACTAATTTGATTTTCCCTTCGGCTAATCCAGTTCGTATTTCGTGCTTCTCGGGGTCGGGTGTTGCCCCCAACATCAAGCGAACCTGTTCGGCTTGTAAAGGCGCAGGTGTTATTTCATGTGATTTGCCCCTCTTTGTAAGAAAATTCAACAGGTTGCCGTAATGTTGTTCAGCCAGTATGCTCGTTGGTGCCATTATTGCTGCTTGGGCGTCTTGATGGGTGACGGCAGAAACTGCCAGCGCTGCAATCACCGTTTTCCCAGACCCCACGTCACCTTGCAGCAGTCTGTTCATCGGATGACCAGAATTCAGGTCCTGGCGAATATCCTGGAAAACTCGCTGCTGGGCATCTGTTAATGAATACGGCAGGCGCGAAGTTTGTTCGTTTACCCAATCAACGCTTGTTTCGAAAACACGCCCACTGCGTTCCTGCCAGGCGCGTTTCTGGCGTAAAACGCCCAACTGCAGAAGGAAGATTTCATCAAATGCCAGTCGATAGCGGGCTCTTTCTAGATCGTCCCAGGTGTCTGGGAAATGGATTTGCATCAACGCGGTCGTTATATCCAACAACCCTCCAGAACTGCGTAATCCTTGTGGCAGCGGATCCTGGACACGAGGCGCCCAATACATCACAACCTGATTCAATGAACGTCTTAGCCAGCGTTGAGTGATTCCGGCGGTTAAGGGATAAACCGGTACGATCCGGTTAGTGTTTAGGTGTTGCTGTTCAAGGGGCTCCCACTCAGGGTTGTTCATAATTAGCCGCCCCAGGTACTGGTCTATCTTGCCCGCCAGCACGATACTGGAACCTTCTTTTAAGCGCTTTGTGATCCAGGGTTGATTAAACCAGTTGACTCGCAGCGCGCCGCTGCCGTCGCTCACGATGACTTCGACGAGCTGCTTTTTGCGGCCGCTCAGATTTCGTGTCCGCATACTCTGAACTGTTGCGATTACAGTTAATTCATCACCGTATTTCAAGTGGTTAATGGGTTTTAGTTTTGAGTAATCATCATAGCGGCGGGGAAAGTAATACAGCATATCGCGCAGCACATTAATGTTTAGACGAGCCAGGGTTTCAGAGTGGCGGGGACCTATGCCGGGTAGGACAGAAATTGGCGCATCCAGTGCTGCTGGCTCTTTGATCTTGGGTTGTTTTTCAATTGCGGTGATGGGCGCGGTATCTTGTTCGGTTTGGGATTCCTGTGAACCGGGATCAGCGCGAGTCTCGGGTGTTACTTTGGGCGCCTGCGGGCTGGCGGCGTGGCGTCGTTTGCTGGATTCAACAACCACCCCAGTGGTCTCTGAAGGTCCAGGTATTTCTGCTTCGAATGTCTTGAATGTGATAGGCATTATCTCTTCGCTGCGACCAATACGACGCCACAGACCTTCTAACGATTCGGCGCGCGATTTTGGAGACAACCGGGAGTAACCTCGTATGCGCCCTGCAATTACCTGGATCAAATCCTCACTTAGACCATCCGCTCTCGCCTCAGCCTCCCAGCGTTCAAGCATCATGGATAAGCCTCCCAAAACAGCGTGGTCATCGTAACCGCGTTCAGATTCGAGCTTGAAGAAATTGTGTAATTTTCTTAGGGACGGTTTCATTCGGATTATTCTACCAGTTTTATTTTTGCACCGCAACGAAGCCCAAACCATTTGGTCCGACATGGGTTCCTATGGCGGTCGTAACATAGATCACCATGGCTTCGGTGTCTAATTTTCCTTGGTATTCTTGTAAAAAGTGATTTGCATCAGCTTCGGCGTTGGTATGCAGCACGGCTAATTGCTCTAAATCACCCAGATCGTTCAGAAGGTGTAACAAACGTTTGATGCCTCTGCGGCGTGTACGAACGTCACCAATGCGCTTGGCATGCCCGCCTATCACATCGATGAATGGTTTTACACGCAGCAAGTTGCCTATACGGGCACGCGCCCACGAAACACGTCCACTCTTGTGTAAATATTCCAGCGTATCCAGCATGGCGATAACGCGCACCCTGCGGCGCACGTTATTTATACGCTCGAGGACGGCTTCGAGCGATGAGCCGCGCATGGCTGCTTCTGCTGCCGCGATGACTTGATATCCAAGACCTAATGTAACTTGCTCGCTGTCTATTACATGCATGCGGTGTTTAAATGATTGAGCACCGGTACTTGCCGCGTTGAAGACGCCGCTGAAATATTTGGAGACGTGAATTGATATGATATGCTGTGTTCCCTGGTCAAAGAGTTTTGCAAATAAATTTTGGTATGTTCCAGAAGAGGCTGTCGCAGTTGTCGGAGGTGATTCCATGAGCGGTAAGCGTTCGTAGAATTCCTGGCGAGTAATATCGATTCCGTCAGCATAATCCTTCCCATCAATGATCACCCTGTTAGGTACGACATGAATATTATTACGTTTTACGATTTCTACGGGGATATCAGCTGTGCTGTCAGTAACAATTGCAATTTTCATCAGAAGAACTTTCCGCTTCAAATATAGCTGAAATAAGTAAGTTCGAGACTATTTTTTCTACTCATTCAATCGAAATAATGAAGTGATAATGAGGTTGGCAGCCGGCATGTATTTCAATTTCTTGATCAGGATAGGCGGAACGGATCACGTCTTCCATACGGTAGGCTTCCTTGCTGGGTATATTCTCCCCGTAGTATAAAGTTATGATTTCAAAGTGATCTGCGTGTGCGCTCTTAAGTAGCTCCAAACAGGCCTCCTCAACAGTGTCAGATGAAGCTATCAGTTTTCCGTTCAAAAGAGTAATGATGCGACCCTCTTGTACTTCCACGCCGTTTAATTCAACACTGCGAGTAGCGATGGTGATCTCTCCAGTCTCCACCTCATCCATAGCGGCAGTCATTTCGGATACAACCGATTCAAAATCTCCATCGCGGACTAAGCTCATCATGGCGCACAAGCCTTGCGGGATTGTCCGGCTGGGAATGACGGCGACCTGTTTCACCGTCAGTTCTGCCGCACTTTTAGCAGCCATGAAAATGTTCTTATTATTGGGCAAGATGATGATATTGTCGGTCGGCAATTTATCAAAAGCTTGGATGATTTCTTCTGTGCTGGGATTCATCGTCTGTCCGCCCTCAACTATCGATGCAGCTCCCATGCTGGCAAAAATTTTCGCGAACCCGGCGCCCGGTGTAATTGCTACTACGCCTATATTTCCGGCTTCCAACGGTTCTATAGCTATATCGGCGTCCGCGCAACCCGGAGCTTGTGATTCCATTTGATCCAGCAAGTTCTCTTTCGCAACTTTAGTTACCGTTCCTATGGTCTTGATATAATCTTCCGGAATGTAGTAATTTTCATCTGGGACATGGATATGCAGTCTATAAATCCCATCTCCTTCTCCGAACTGGATTGAAGTGCCCATTTGCTCCAGTTTCTCGTAGAAAGTGACAATTTCTAATGGCTCAATAGGACGAAAGTCGACAATCACCTCCCAGTCTTGTCCTGGTTCGACGGATCCCAGAGCATCATCGAAGACCAAGTCGGAAAGGGGCATTACGGTTGTTAGTGATTTGTCCAATGGTAGTCCATCTATGTAGCGCAGCATTCCCTCTAGAATGTAATACAATCCCTTCCCACCGGCATCCACAACGCCAGCTTCTTTTAGAACGTCCAGCAGCTCAGGTGTGCGTTCGACAGATTCATCCGCTGCATTGACGACTATTTCCAAAATAGTAATTGGATCATCGGTTTCGGTTAATGCGGCTTCGGCTGCTGAAGCCATATCTTTCGCAACGGTCAGGATTGTACCTTCCACTGGTCGCACAACTCCTTTATATGCGGTATCGCGTGCCAATGCCAGGCCTTGTGCGAATGACTTTCCATCCAGTATTTCCAATTCTGCAACAGTTTTCGCAAATCCGCGCCAGATTTGTGAGAGTATGACACCAGAATTACCTCGTGCCCCCATTAAAGCTCCATGAGCTACTAAGCTTGCTGTCTTGCCAAAATTGCGTTCAGGTGAGTCGGCAATCTCGTCGAATGCTGACTGCATGGTGAGCACCATATTCGTTCCAGTATCTCCATCGGGTACCGGAAACACATTCAATGCATTCACGACTTCCTGGTTTGTGCGCAGCCAGGTAAGACTTGCTTCGATTAATCGTTTAAATGCCTGACCATCTATCGGTCGGGAGAGAATATACTCGCGGTGTTGAGATCCCTGGGAATCCGATGTCATTAAACTAACTCCTTCATCAATAAAGTGTCCATTTGAGAATAAGTCGATCAATCCAGATCGCTGACCCGCAGACCTTGGACGTGGACATTGATCTCGTTTATTGGCATGCCCAACGCTTTCTCGACGTGGTATCTCACTGTATTGCAGACGCTGTTGGCTACTGATTTAATCCTGGTGCCGTATTCGATGATGACGTATATATCAATGTCTATATTCAGTCCGTCGTAATGGATTTCAACGCCATAGGTGGGGTCTTTTACGATGACCTGTGCCAGACCATCGACTATATTTTTTGAGGTTAGACCCACAACACCATAGGACTGGAGCGCAGCTTGATAAGCAATACTGGCAATGGAGCGCGGTGCGACTTGTATACTGCCAAGGGGGGTTGTTTCATCAGTCATTTGATTCCTCGAGGTTAATTTTTGGATTCCGTTTATTACCGGAAAATTCTTGATAAGCTATCTGGTTTGTGGTAATATTGTCGGGCTGTCATTTATCTATAGGATATCATTAATCATTACCAGAAACCAATTATACGATTGATTACATCACTCCTTGTATCAATACTGGGTGGGTGTTGGTCAAGTCGGAAAGGAAAGAAAGATGGCTAAATGTGCACATTGTGGAAAAATCACCCGTTTCGGTCGAAATCGCCCGTGGTCTAAAAAGACAACCCCGCGGACTTTTCGTGCTAATCTGCAAACTGTTACAATCATGGAAGGCAATCGCAAAGTACGTAAAGTATTATGCGCCAAATGTATTCGAACGTTGGTGAAGACCGATTAGTTTAATTGAATTTAGTGATAAGTTTATTGATTGAACGAAAATCACGGCTCAAGCCGTGATTTTTTTATAAGCCGTTATCATAATCCGGGGGCATGATGTTGTAAAGGTAAGAGATCGGGTGATGGTTAACCTCCTAATGGGGGATTCAGCGAAAAGTAAACCCATAACCAAAAGGGTATTAAACCTCCTAGGGCAATTAATACCAAAAGCCCCAGAATCCAGATAGTCCAATCAAAATTCAGTTGATTATCCAATTGTATTTGAGCGTCGTCAAGCAGGGAGGCGGGCTGGTGGCGATGCTGTTCGTGGTTCGATGTACTGACCACGCTATCATAGCTTTGATTAGTAACTGAAACGGTTTGAGATGAAGTCATTCCTGTTAGTGGAAATGGCGATGTTCCTCCTAACTGGGACGAGGGGGTAACATCTTGCTTATGTGATTGTTGGTTGAAGGAAACCAGCTCGCGACCCAATTGACCTGCCGTGCGGTAGCGGGCGGTTGGATCCTTTGAAAGAGCTTTTAGGACAATGTCTTCGAGTGAGTTTGGAATATTTGGATTGTATTTTCGAAGCGGGGGCGGAAGTGTTTCACGATGCAGGCGGGCTAATTCCTGCGATGTGTCAGCTTTGAAAGGTAATTGACCTGCCAGCATTTCATACATCACCACACCTAGTGAATAAACATCTGAAGCGGGTGAAGGTGCACTTCCTGATGCTTGCTCCGGTGAAAAATAGTTGGGGGATCCCCACACAACTTCAGCTTGTTCATCCGGTGTAATCGTCGATAGGGCACGTGCGATACCAAAATCAACTACCTTCAATCTCTTATCCGGTGTCACTAATATATTTTGTGGTTTTACATCGCAGTGGATGACTCCAGCTCGATGGGCATATCCAATTCCTGCACAAGCCTGAGACATCAGGTTAATTACTTCTTCGACGTTGAAGCGGCCGCGCTTTCTGAGTAAGTTCTTAAGGTCGCTGCCGGGTACATTTTCCATAACAATAAAAAGCCGACCGGAATCCAACCCGAAGTCATGGACGGTGACTATATTAGGATGAGAGAGATTGGCTGCTGATTTGGCTTCCTGGCGGAAGCGTTCGCGAAATTCAGGATCTTCTGAGAAATCCTTGCGAAGGGTTTTAACCGCAACAGTTCTTTCCAACATCTGATCCCGGGCGCGGAAAACCATCGCCATCCCACCGGATCCAATGCGCTCTTCAAGGAGATATCGGTTACTTAATACAATCGGTTCAGACATAAGCACTGGTGTTTACTTGCAGGTTTGTGTCCCAACACAGATCGATGGGATAAGTTTAGTGAAACGTTTTCTATGCTTTTAGTAATTATACCAAGCGCAAGTTCATTCTTTCAATCTTCTTTACCCTAAGCGGCAAAAATCGGTTAAAATCGTGCTTGTTACGCGTGCGTATCCGAGTCACAATCCGCTATCCGGAAACTGCCCTCCAGGATGTAATTTTTTTAATATCTAAACTATGAAAATCCTGTCAATAATCTCAAGGAAACCCATTTATATCCTGTTAGTCGCCATACCGCTTGCTGCTCTGGCAAAGTATATCGGTTGGGGCGATATTTGGGTGTTCATATTTTCGGCATTGGCGATGATCCCTATGGCAGGTTTTATTGGCGAAGCGACAGAAACCCTGGCTGCCTTCACCGGACCACGGATAGGCGGGTTGCTGAATGCGACTATGGGCAACGCGGCTGAGCTGATCATCACGATCGTTGCTATCCGTGAAGGATTACTAGAACTGGTAAAAGCTTCAATTACCGGTTCGATCCTTGGGAATGTCCTGCTTGTGCTGGGTATGTCAATGCTTTTGGGCGGTTTCCGGAATGGTATCCAGCGTTTTAACCGCCGCCAGGCAGGTAATAACGCGATCCTGCTCGTCCTGGCTGTGGTGGCGTTAATTATCCCTTCGGTATTCAGCGGTTCAATCGGACCTACAGGCAGTTTGGAAGTTGAAGCTCTGAGTTTAGGGGTGGCAATAATTATGATCATAGTGTATGTGTTGGGGGTGGTTTATAGTTTGCGCATTCAAAGCGGTCCGTTTACTGCCCGTCCCAGTGTCGAAGTATCTCAGAAGACAGATCATGCCGCGGTAACTCAAGTTCAGGTTGCTGGATGGCATCCTGCCTGGTCTCTGCGCAAGGCGTTGTTCATTCTCGGGATATCAACTGCAGGTGTTGTTTATCTTAGTGAATTATTGATCGGGTCAGTAGAACCGGTTGTCACCAGCCTGGGGATATCAGAATTTTTTGTAGGCATCATCCTCATCCCCATAATTGGAAACGTAGCCGAGCACCTGGTGGCAGTTAAAGTTGCCATTCGAGACGAGATGGAACTCAGCGTCGAGATCGCCATCGCCTCGAGCCTGCAGATAGCCTTATTTGTTGCACCGGTACTGGTATTCATCAGCTTATTAATGGGCAACCCATTGTTGTTGATCTTTAACGAGTTTGAATTGCTGGCATTGATAGCGGCGGTTTTGATCGCAGCTCTGGTTTCAATGGATGGCGAATCTAATTGGCTTGAAGGCGCTGCACTGCTCGCGGTTTACTTAATTCTGGCGCTGGCGTTTTTCTTGCTGCCATTATAGGTGGTGAAATCCTTTTAGTTCAGAATTATTATATGGAAAAGATACGGTTGTTGTTTAATCGAAGGGTGATAGGGGGGGCATTATTGATTGCATTCATCATGTTCTGCTTTATGGTGTTTGTGATTCTCTTCGTACGCTCAGATACAGCACCGGCATCCCAAGGGACGGCTGTCTTGAGTGTGATCCCTGCTCCAACAGCTACCCAAACCCGGTTTGTAAACAATCCACTTGACAGCACTACAGCCACTTTAAAAGCTCCTCCATCACCCCCTCCAGGCGTCATGGCGATTGGCGCCTATGTACAGGTAACAGGAACTGGGGTTGATGGATTGCGTATACGGGATGAACCGGGATTGGACGGTCAGATTCAATTGCTGGGCAGCGAGGCTGAAATATTTCTGGTGCTTGATGGCCCAAGAGAAGCGGACAACTATACCTGGTGGTATCTTGTGGGACCATATGATGAATCACGAAAAGGATGGGCCGTGGCAAATTACTTGTCGCTTGTTCAAAACCCCGAATGAATGGGAGCTAAAAATGAGTCAAATTAAGCCAACAGGTATTACAGCGAATCGCCAATCTCGCGAATTAAACATTTCTTGGAGTGATGGGCATGAAAGCGAGTATCCATTCTCATTGCTGCGGCATGCCTGTCCATGTGCGGAATGTCGAGGAGGACATGAGAAAATGAGCTCGGAGCCGGAACCGGATGTTTTTTCGCTCCCCCGCGAAGATTCGCCTGCTACATGGATACAAAATGTGGAAGCTGTAGGAAATTATGCGCTGACCATCGAATGGGATGACGGTCACTACTATGGTATCTATAATTGGAATTATCTGCGTGCACTCTGTCCGTGCCCGCTATGCCAGTCATAGATAGTTGCGCAAGTTGTGTTCTACGGTGTAGGCAGCGGCTTCTGCCCGGTTGCTAACCCCCAATTTAGAGAGTATGCTGCTGACATAATTGCGCACGGTTCCTTCTCCGAGGAAAAGGGCTTTTGCAATCTCGCGATTTGTTTTTCCTTCTGATACAAGTAGCAGCACATGACGTTCTTGTTTGGTTAGGGCTGAAAAAGCCGAAGCTTCCTCTTCTTTGGCAGCTTTCCTTACTTCCTGGAAGATCCTTTGTGTGACTGCTGGATCGAGCAGTGCCTCCCCCCTGCCGACTGCTTCTATCGCTCTAACAAGGTCTTCCCCCCCGATTTGTTTCAATACGTATCCAGCCGCACCGGCGCGTATTGCTGAAATCAACATCTCGTCTTCGGCGTAAGATGTGAGCATGATCACCTTCGAATTGGGGTGTTTTTTAGCAATTTCTTCGCAGGCCTCAATTCCAGATCCGCCTGGTAATCGGATGTCCATGACAACGACATCCGGGGAATATGCCTCTACGCGTTCAATGGCTTCTCTGGCTGTGCCTGCTTCGGCAACTACTTCAAAATTCGGATGGCGCTCAATTAATGCTCGTAATCCAATGCGCACGACCTCGTGATCATCTACCAGTAAAATCCGCTGTCTTGCTACCATATTACTCTCCTTTTGGGGAGTATAGTCGATAGTTTCATTGCTGGCAAGTTAGGTGCATTTGTTAGGCCCATTTCTTGTTGACATTTCTTGTGTCAATTCTTGTGTGTCAATTCTTGTTGACAAAACAGAAATATTATACTAAACTTGAAATTACTGTTTGAGAAATCTCTAATTGTGTTGGTGGAAAAATACTGATAATTATCGATAAGAAATCATATTAATTAACGCCAGATTTGCTTTAACTTCCATGTTGTTGCGCGGATCGCTCTTGTAAGAGCAAAACATTTAAGCTTCACCGGGTTATGTAACTAACAATGGAAAAGGATAGAAATATTTTCTCGATGAATGGGGGAAACACAATTTTTAATATTAGGAATAACTTTATGGCTGTATCAAATTCGTCAGGCGACTTATTGTCTGGCGAATTTTGTTTCTTGTTCACGCACCAAAGATAATTTTGATATACGGAAACGATCGTATATAGATGAAGGAGGTGACGCGAAAACCAACAAATTTAGCGAATAAGTTTCGGAACTACCGGTAGTTCGATGAGTCGACTTCTTTCAATTCAATGTTTACCTAGTATGAGGAGATATCGAGATGAAAAAACAAACCCTATCAATCATGTTCGCTCTGCTGTTTGTGATGGCTTTAATTTTAGGAGCCTGTGCAGAACCTGAGTCTGAGACGATCACAATCGGTGTAAATGCGCCGATGACAGGAGACATTCCCAAAGTGGGTGAAGGTTCGAAATTTGCAGCCGAAATGTGGTTGGAAGATATTAATGAAGCTGGAGGCCTTGAGGTTGGAGGAAAAACCTACCAGGTTGAATTGGTCATTGAGGATAACGAATCCAAAGCCGAGTCCGCCACCAAAGCCAACACCAAGATGATCACACAGGATGAAGTGCCGGTCATTGTCGGTCCGCAAGCATCGAAACAGGCTGTTCCTGCAGGTGGAGTGGCTAATGACAATGAGACACCGATGGTAAGTCCTTGGTCAACGAATCCCAACACAACATTAGATCGACCTTGGGTGTTCCGCACGCCATTCCTGGATCCCTTCCAGGGACCGGTGGTAGCTAAATTTGTTACCGAAGAGTTTGGCTTTGAAAAAGCCGCAGTGCTTTATGACGTG
>JAUWPO010000148.1 GCA_030611505.1 Chloroflexota bacterium | reverse complement strand
GATTCCGAATCTGTCACTTCACGACTTTTTTTCATTTAAGTGTTACATTCTTGATTAAACAGGTGCATAATTTGGAGATCGCTGGTAAAAATGTTGATATTTCTCCTATATGCCGTTAACGTTGTTTTTGTATTTAACAGTTATCCTTCATCTGTATCTTAGCATAAATACCCAATTTTAAACTTGGCAAGCAGCATTTATTCAGGAATAAAATAATCAGCCATCAGGATTATGGCAAGAAAAGGAGAGATTAATGACAAAAATCATAGGTATCGACTTAGGTACCACAAATAGCGTAGTCGCCGTGATGGAAGGCGGCGATCCGACTGTCATACCGACAGCCGAAGGTTCGCGCTTGCTGCCTTCGGTGGTAGCTTTCAACAAGAACAGCGAACGACTTGTTGGGGAGACTGCCAAGAGGCAGGCAGTGGTCAATCCTGAGAATACGATTTATTCTATAAAACGCTTCATGGGACGCCGTTTTGATGAGGTTGAAACCGAACGCGGGATGGTGTCTTTTGAGATTGTAAAAGGTCCTGCGGGGGATGCGCGTGTGGCAATTCCTGTCACTGGACGTGAATACAGTCCCCAAGAGATATCAGCGATGATCTTGGGTAAGCTCAAAAAGGATGCAGAGGCCTATTTGGGCGAGTCCGTGACACAGGCGGTTATTACGGTGCCGGCATATTTCAATGACAGCCAGCGACAGGCGACGAAAGACGCAGGCAAGATCGCCGGCTTGGAAGTGCTGCGGATCATCAATGAGCCGACTGCGGCTGCGCTCGCATACGGTCTGGATAAGGTGGAGAACGAGACAATTTTGGTCTTTGACCTGGGTGGTGGAACTTTCGACGTCAGCATCTTGGAAGTCGGAGATGGCGTTGTCGAAGTGAAATCGACCAACGGTGATACACATCTGGGTGGTGATGATTGGGATCAGGCTATCGTTAATTGGGTCGCAGATGAATTTAAAAAGGAAAACGGTATCGATCTACGTGATGACCGCCAGGCGCTGCAGCGATTGCGGGAGGGAGCAGAGAAGGCTAAAGTTGAGCTCTCCAGTGTAATGGAAACTGAAATTAACCTGCCTTACGTTACTGCAGATGCTTCTGGACCCAAACACCTGCAAATGAAACTTACCCGCGCAAAGTTCGAACAGCTGACCGAGGACCTGGTAGCCCGGATTCGCGGCCCGTTTGATGCGGCTCTGAAGGATGCAGGACTGAAGGCTACCGATGTTGATGAAGTTATTTTAGTTGGTGGAGCTACGCGTATGCCCATGGTGCAGGACCTTGTGCGCTCCCTGACCAACAAAGAACCCCATAAGGGTGTAAACCCTGATGAAGTCGTAGCCGTTGGAGCAGCTATTCAAGCCGGTGTGTTAGCTGGAGAGGTTAAAGACGTCCTCTTACTAGATGTAACGCCGCTCTCACTCGGATTGGAAACACTTGGCGCTGTGATGACGGTCCTGATTGAACGTAATACGACCATCCCTGTTAAGAAGACCGAGGTCTTCTCGACTGCGGAGGATAACCAGACTGCGGTCGATATCCATGTTTTGCAAGGGGAGCGACCAATGGCTGCTGACAATATGAGCCTGGGTCGCTTTCGCCTGGAAGGGATTCCACCTGCACCGCGTGGACTGCCGCAGGTTGAGGTGACCTTTGACATCGATGCGAACGGCATCATAAACGTCGCGGCGAAGGATAAAGCTACCGGTAAAGAGCAGCAGGTAACCATCACCGCGTCAACCAACCTCGATAAGGACGAGATTGAGCGGATGGTACAGCAGGCTCGCGAGCATGAAGCTGATGACCGCCAGCGCCGCGAATTGATTGAAGCTCGCAATACAGCCGACAGCCTGGCATATCAGACAGAAAAGACGCTGAACGAATTGGGAGACAAGGTGCCGGTTGAGGAACGCCAGAATATTCAAGGCAAAGTAGAAGAATTGCGCGAAGTGATCAAAGGAGAAGATGCTGCACAAATCAAGCGATTAAGTGATGAACTGCAGAACGCCTTCCACGCGATCAGCCAGCAACTATATGCCCAGGAGCAGGCAGGAGCCGAAGGACCAACTCCCAGTAGTAACGGTCACGAACCGGTCGGGAACCAGGAGCCTGAGGATGGGGGCGAGGTTATAGAAGGCGAGTTTCAAGAAGCTTAATCCATGAGATAAGCCAATCGGGTTGTCCTTGGAATAAAGTAGTAATTTGACAGGCAGCAGAGATGAGTACATCTGCTGCCTGTTTTCCAATTTCCCAGCGCTCAAGTATGATCTTATGGTTCGGATTACAGTATAATATTTGTGTTTCAAGACCGTATATGACTCTGCAATCATGGGGTGCGTTGTGGTTGTCAGGAATAATTAAAACTTTAAATAGTGCCAATTATATAAGCGTTAAGGATTATATGGATACACAAACTTCCCCACCTGTAAGAACTTTCTTGATGTCAGCCATTCTCTTCATGATCCTGGGTTGGGGCGGTTTATATCTTCTGCTGACATATACCACGCCCAGCGGTGGCGCTCGCTGGGCGTTCTTCTTTGCGGGTGTCTTAGCTTTCACTGGTACCGCATTGCCGCTGGTAGCGTTTCTCAACCGGCGTTTTCCTTCTATCCCTCCCCCATCAACAACTGTTGTCCTTCGACAGGCGCTTTGGATTGGGATCTATTTCCCAACCTTAGTTTGGCTGCAAATAGGACGTGTCTTGAACCCGTTCATTGCGCTGCTTTTAGCGGTGGGGTTCGCTCTGATTGAATGGTTGCTGCGCATGAGAGAGCGCAGTCAATGGCGACCATGACTGACAATGGCGACCATGACTGATTTGCGTTCTCTTCCTTCCGTTGACCAGTTATTACAAACCGAAGAAGTAAACCAGTGGATTTCCTCTTACGGTCGTCCACTCACGCTGGATGCCATTCGCAGCGTTCTCGATAAGGTTCGATTGCGTTATGCCGAAGCCTCCACCATACCAGATCGGGAATCCCTCCTGGAGCAAGTGGGATCGAAGCTTCAGAATTGGACTGCTCCAACCTTGCGGGATGTGATCAATGCTACCGGTGTGATCCTGCATACCAACTTGGGCAGGGCACCTTTGAGCCAGGCAGCTCTCGATGCAATTAGGTCAGTGGCATCAGGATATTCCACTTTAGAATATGATCTCCGCAAAGGGAAACGCGGCACTCGATCGGTGCACGCTGAGTCGCTGCTGAAGCGCATTACCGGCGTAAGTGCAGCCCTGGTGGTCAATAATAATGCTGCGGCAGTGATGCTTGCGCTTACGGCTCTTGCCCGCCGCAGGGCGGTAGTTATCGCTCGAACGCAGTTGGTGGAGATTGGCGGGGGTTTCCGCGTCCCCGATGTGATGAAGCAGTCCGGCGCGCGCCTTGTGGAAGTAGGTACGACCAATCGTGTTCATTTGGCGGATTATGAATCCGCACTGGATGAATCTCCGGTCATGATCCTGCGCGCTCATCGTTCTAACTTCCGCATAATAGGCTTTACGACCGAACCCAGCCTGACCGAACTGGCTTCACTGGCGCGTCGTGTTGGAATCCCGCTAGTGGATGATTTGGGTTCCGGTTCACTTTTAGATACGTCACGCTTTGGATTGGGACACGAACCGATGGTGCAGGAGTCTTTAGCGCAAGGAGCAGACCTGGTCTGTTTCTCCGGCGATAAGTTGCTTGGGGGTCCTCAAGCCGGAATTATTGTGGGACGTGCAGATTTAGTAGCGAAGCTTAAAAAACATCCCCTGGCGCGCGCCATCCGGGCTGATAAACTATGCCTGGCTGGCTTATCGGCGACATTGCTGCATTATTTGAAAGATGAGGCCGCACAAGAGGTACCTGTTTGGCGCATGATCGCAATGTCAACGGAGCAGATCAGAGAGCGCGCTCAGAACTGGGTGGAGGTTATTGGACATGGGGAGGTGATTAATGGAGAATCGACCGTTGGTGGGGGAAGTCTGCCGGGCGAGACGTTGCCGACATTCACCTTGGCTTTGAGGGTTCGAAGCCCAAACCGCTTCATAGCTCGTCTGCGCGAAGCGCATCCAGCCATCATAGCGCGTCTTGAGGATGACCGTGTGGTGCTGGACCCTCGAACCGTGCTGCCCGAGCAGGAAGGTGCGTTATTGGATGGATTGAGGCGTGTGTATGAAAAAAGACATTGACTCCCTTATGGACGCCAGCGATGTCGATGCGCTGCTGGTCACCGGATCAGCGCGGCACAACCCCGCAATGGTTTATCTGACCGGCGGTGCTCACTTAACGAAAGCTGACCTGATCAAAAAGCGCGGCTGTGCCCCGGTGTTGTTTTACAGCTCGATGGAGCGTGATGAAGCCGCTAAGACTGGTCTGGAGACCAGGAACCTGGGCGATTTCCGCCTCCACGAATTACAAAGAGAAATGGGAGGTGATATATTACTGGCGACAGTTGAACGCTACCGGCGCATGTTCAGCGATGTGGGTGTAACTTCGGGACGGGTAGCCCTATACGGAAAAATCGAATCCAGCGAAGCTTATGCCCTTTTTACTGCCTTACAGGATGCCTTACCTGGGATAACCCTGATTGGTGAATTTGAGACCTCCATATTGCTCTCAGTGATGTCTACCAAGGATGAGGACGAGGTGGAGCGGATTCGGCGCATGGGTCAAAAAACGATTGAAGTGGTTGATATGGTGGCGGACTTCCTGACATCCCGTGATGTACAAGATCAAGTCTTGATTAAATCGGATGGCAGTCCGTTAACGATTGGTGATGTGAAACGACGAATTAACCTGTGGTTGGCTGAACGAAGCGCTGAAAATCCAGAAGGGACCATTTTTGCCATGGGTCATGACGCCGGAGTACCTCACAGCAGCGGCACAGACAGCGACCAGCTGCAATTGGGCAAGACAATCGTATTTGATATATTTCCTTGCGAACCTGGCGGCGGTTATTTTTATGATTTTACACGCACATGGTGCCTTGGTTATGCCCCAGAGGAGGCTCAAGTTCTGTACGATGATGTTCTAGCTGTGTACAAGCAGGTTATGGGAGAATTACAAGCAGGAACGCCTTGTATGGAGTATCAGCAGCAGACCTGCGAACTTTTTGAAGCGCGCGGCCATACTACCATTATGAGCGATCCGCAGACCCAGGATGGTTACGTGCACAGTCTTGGGCACGGGCTGGGTCTTCATGTTCATGAACGTCCGTCTTTCCGCACCAGTTCGGGCGAAGGCGATCGGTTAGAACCAGGGGTTGTTGTGACTATTGAACCTGGATTATACTACCCGCAGCGAGACATGGGAGTTCGGCTCGAAGACACAGTTTGGGTTCGTCCCAACGGTGAGATAGAGGTCTTAGTCGAATACCCGTTAGACCTTGTTCTACCTATGAAGTGACGAGGCCTGACCGGTCAGACGTTTGTGTGGATAACTAAATGAATGCTCAGCAGCTATTAGAAACCGACCCTTTACCACCAGCCCGCATCCTGGGCATTGAAACATCCTGTGACGAGACTGCCGCGGCGGTCGTTGAGAACGGTCGCATAATCTTGTCGGACGTTGTGGCATCTCAAGTTGACTTACATGCTCAATTCGGCGGCATTTTCCCTGAAGTAGCTTCGCGGCAGCACGTCCGTATTATATTCCCAATTATCGAGCAAGCGTTGAGTGATGCGCATATCAACTTGAACGAGGTTGATGCTATCGCA
>JAUWPO010000090.1 GCA_030611505.1 Chloroflexota bacterium | reverse complement strand
CGAGGGAGAATCCCAGCGAAAACTCAGAGCAAATCGGAGTATGCCGAACACTTAGGGTACAATCTGGACACTAGCACTCCATCCCGCTCCACTGTGCGGCATACTCCGTTTAAGGTGTGCGATTTCACCGTTTTACGCACTATCGTCCGTCCTCTATCGTCCGTCGTCTGTCGTCCTTCTTCTATCGTCCAGTTATTCGTTCCTCTTCGTTTCGCGATTTTTTTTTACTCAAAAATAACCATCATTGAACCCACTCATGGAGCATCACCTGCCCCTGACCGACGAAAAATGGGCTATGCTTGAGCCTCTCATCCCACCGCCTGAATCCGCTGCCACTCGCGGCCGCCCGCCCATCGACGAGCGCCTCGTCTTGGACTGAATCCTCTCCCCGCTGGCGAGAGGGCAAGCATCCGTTCTTAAGCATGCGTTCTTTGCATGCCGGATTCCGGTGAGGGGTCCCCTGCTCCCATGCCCCTCCCCGTCCTTGCTATCTGAATTAACAAGGATTAGAATATATATTCTCAAGAGAGTGTTTCCGATCATGCCGCAATCACAGTCACCCATAACCATCATCGATCATTTACATATCAAGGGGCTTCGCCGCTATGTAACTCGTTGGATCGATTTGCGCTCTGTACCTGAATCTGTCATCATTTTGTTATCCGCACTAATTGTGGGCGTAGGCGCAGGTCTGGGGGCGATATTCTTTCGCTGGTTGATCAATGGAGTGACTAAGCTCTCATACGGCGGTCTAGCAGGTCTTCTCACAGGCATTTCCCCAATTCAACTGCTCATCATCCCAGCTCTTGGTGGAGCAATCTATGGACCGCTCATTTATTTCGGCGCCCGCGAAGCCAAGGGACACGGCGTGCCGGAGGTGATGGAAGCAGTCGCTATTCGCGGCGGTCGCATCCGGCCTCGTGTTGCCGCAATCAAGTCGTTTGCATCTGCAATCTGTATTGGAACCGGTGGTTCAGTAGGACGGGAAGGTCCAATTGCACAGATTGGTTCGGCTATAGGTTCGACTTTGGGTCAGTTGCTCAATCTTTCGGATGAACGTGTGCGCAGCCTCGTGGCTTGCGGTGCAGCAGGGGGAATCGCAGCCACCTTTAATGCACCTATCGCTGGTGCAATTTTTGCCCTTGAGGTTATCTTGGGGCAGTTCCACACAACTTATTTCGGCGCCGTGGTGATTTCTGCAGTTGTCGCAGACGTTATCGCACACATCTCTGAAGGAGATATCCGCGCCTTTCAGGTGCCTGAGTACACCCTGATAAGCCCCTGGGAGCTGCTTTTGTACGCTCTATTAGGAATATTGGCAGCAGTTACAGCAGTCGCGTTTACGCGCACGTTGTACCTGTCAGAAGACTTATGGGATAAATTGAGAATTCCCGAATATGTAAAGCCAGTAATTGGCGGTCTGGCTTTGGGCGCCATCGGTATTCTTTCCCCCAAGCTGCTTGGATATCCAAGGGTCTTTGGAGTCGGTTATCCAACCATCTCCCAGGCGCTATCCGGTCAGTTGGCTCTCCAGGTGACTGCCGTGCTCCTGATCCTAAAGCTGCTCGCCACCATAACCACGCTTGGGGCTGGCGGTTCCGGCGGCATCTTTGCTCCATCACTTTTTATGGGAGCCATGCTTGGGGCGGCTTTTGGGCAGGTATCTAATATGCTTTTTCCAGAGATAACCGCTCCCCCCGGAGCCTATGCCCTGGTCGGTATGGCGGCTGTTTTCAGCGGTGCAGCCCATGCGCCTATAACTGCGATAATAATGCTCTTCGAGATGACCAATGACTATCGTATTATCCTGCCGCTAATGCTGACTACGGTTATTGCCACTTTATTTTCTCGCTTGTTATTCCGCGAATCCATATATACTCTCAAATTGACCCGCCGCGGTGTCCATTTAAAGGAGGGGAAAGACATCGATGTCATGCAAGAGGTCACTGTTGCTGAAGCTATGACCACAGATTTGATCACTGTTCACCATAGCATGCCATTGGAGAAACTAGCCAGGGAGTTTGATCGCACCCACCATCACGGATTTACTGTTGTAGACGATAACGATTGCCTGGCTGGTGTGGTTACTATTCAAGATCTCAAAAAAGCCTTGGAATCGGGTCCAATTGAAGGGAAAACTGTCACCGATATTGCAACGTTAGAAAGGGTACTGGTTGCCTATCCTGATGAGCCAATGGGTGAAGCATTACGCAGGCTAGCAGGACGCGACGTCGGTCGCCTGCCGGTGATTGAGAGGGGTGATGAACGCCGGGTAATGGGAGCGCTCCGGCGTAATGACATCATACGCGCCTACAACATCGCCATCACCAAACGCGCCGATCACATGCAGAGGAATGAACTTAAGCGTCTATCCGACCTCGATGATGCAAGATTTTTACAAGTCGAGATTCCACCCAAGTCACCTGTGGTCGGCAAAAAGGTTAGTGAGATAAGTTTACCTTCAGATTGTTTGATTATATCTATTATGCGCGGCCAAAAGACCATCATCGCTCACGGTTATACAACACTTCAGGCTCAAGACCAAGTGACTGTCTTCGCTAACGAGGAATGCGTCTCAGAAGTACAACAGTGTCTGACCAGCGAACTCGTTGAGGATGATTGCGGTGATGAGGAATTAGATGGCTGAAGGGTAAAAGAATGACCAGCCCCGCTACGCACCCGGCTGGATGTGGGACGTATCACTGCCTGGTTTGACAGGAACTTCTTTCGTACTCTTACTGGACTTCTTCCCGGTGCTCGCACCCCGCTTGGAACGCGGCTGCTTTGCCACCTTCTCTGGCGTCAAAGCGAGCTCCAGCACCTCATCCATGTGCTCTATGTTCAAGATGTTTAGCTCCCGGCGTGCCTTCTTAGGGATCTCGGTCAGGTCTTTCGCGTTGCGCTTCGGGATCAAGACCGTCTTCAGCCCAGCGCGGTGAGCCGCCAGCACCTTTTCGCGCACACCGCCAACAGGCAGGATGCGGCCGCGCAGGGTGATCTCACCAGTCATGCCCACATCCCGCAGCACCTCCCGCTTGGTGAAAGCTGAAACCAGAGCGGTGCATATCGTAATACCAGCGCTGGGTCCATCCTTCGGGATGGCTCCCTCCGGTATGTGGATGTGGATATCGAACCTTTCATAGTCTTCAGTATCTATATTTAACTGGCGGGAGCGTGATTTCAGGTACGAAAGCGCCGCCTGAGCAGATTCCTGCATAACATCACCGATCTGACCTGTGATCTGTAAATTGCCCTTTCCCTCGACCAGAAGCACTTCTACGGGCATAATTTCACCCCCATTTGCGGTCCAGGCTATTGCAGTTGCAACACCAATTTCGTTCTGGCGCTCGGCTTCCAGTTCGAAATACTGCGGAGGTCCGAGGAAGCGCTCCACGGAAGTAAAACTGATGTTAGTGGGATGCTTTTTACCTTCCGCCTTCAGACGAGCTATCTTGCGGCAGATGCGCCCGATCTCGCGCTCCAGGTTGCGGACACCTGCTTCGTAAGTGTACTCGCGAATAACGCGCTTAAGCGTCTGATCCGAGAAATGTACTTCGTCTGAATCCAGCCCAGTCTCCTCCACCTGGCGCGGTATCAGGAAGCGCCTGGCGATCTCGAGTTTCTCTTCTTCAATATAGCCTGGGAATTCAATCAACTCCATCCGGTCCAGCAGCGCCGCTGGGATCGATGCGGTTGTATTGGCGGTGGTTATGAACATCACACTGGACAGATCGTACGGCAGCTCCAGATAGTGATCCGAGAAGCTGAAGTTCTGCTCCGGATCGAGAACTTCCAGCAGCGCCGATGAGGGGTCGCCGCGGTAATCCTGCCCCAGCTTGTCGATCTCGTCAAGCATAAAAAGTGGGTTGACCGTTTCGGCGCGCTGCATGGTCTGCAGGATGCGCCCCGGCAGGGCGCCAATGTACGTCCGCCTGTGGCCGCGTATTTCTGCTTCGTCGCGCACGCCCCCTAATGATAAGCGCACAAACTTACGTTCCAGGGCGTTGGCGATCGAGCGCCCGAGCGAAGTCTTACCGGTCCCCGGCGGACCAACGAAGCACAAAATGGGCTGGCGATTTCGCTTGGGCTTTAAACTTCGCACAGCAATATACTCCAGGATGCGCTCCTTGGCACGCGGCAGACCGTAATGCTCGCTCTCCAGCACATCAGCGGCGTGCATGAGGTCCAGATTGTCTTCAGTCGTCTGCACCCACGGCAGTTCCAGAATCCATTCCACATAGGTACGGATAATGCCCACTTCCGGCGACATGGGCGGCATTTGACCCAGGCGGGTGACTTCCTTGAGAGCCCGAACCTGCACTTCCTCGGGCAACTCGGCTGACTCTACTCGCGTCTGGAGTTCCATCACATCGCGCATCCACATATCCCCATCCCCCAGTTCGGTCTGGATGGCCTTCATCTGTTCGCGCAGGTAGTACTCGCGCTGTGTGCGGTCCACTTCGCTTTGGGCGCGCGTGTGAATCTCGTCTTCCAGCTCCAACACATCTGCTTCTTTGACAAGCAGGTTGATCACCTCTTCCAGCCTTTCCAATGAGTCTACGACCTCAAGCAGCTCTTGTCGTACCTGGAGCGGTGGCGCGATAGCGGTAACGATCATGTCCGCCAGCCAGCCCGGCTCCTCGATATTAAGGGCGTAGAGATATGCTTCCTCCGGAAGGTTGCGGTCAAGCTTGACGCACTTCTCAAACATCTCCAGTACGGTGCGCATGGTCGCCTCGGTCTGTCGATCTACCTCGGATGATTCATAAACTGGACGGGCAAGTGCCAACAGGTATGGCTCGCTCTGGATAAACTCGATCACTTCTACTCGCCTTCTACCCTGCACCAGAGCAGAGCTGGAGTTGTCAGGCATGTTTAGCAGACGCCCGATAGCTAGCTCCACCCCTACAGGATAGAAATCTTCTGGAGTGGGATTTTCGATATCGGCATCGCGCAGGGTCAGTGCAATGACTGTTTTATTATTATGCTTGGCTTCCTCGACCGCTAGAAGAGCAGTCTCTTGTGATAAGAATATCGGTGAGACCATATGAGGGAACACCACCTGGTCGCGTAACGGAAGGACCGGGCATTGAATCAACCCTTGCTCGTCGGGCAGTGTATCTGAAACCCTGTAAAGCTCCTCCGTGCGGCGGTGCAAAGCATCTCCGAATATCTCATCATCTTTGAAAAACCAATCGTTATCCATCATCATATCTTTTCCAACTATATTTAGAATTTAATTTCCCGCATTAGCCGCGCCTTTCTGGACTGCGGCACCGCGATTGTACCAGGTATCGCGGGCGCCAGCGGCCACGAAAATGCTGCCAGTTACTAAAACCATGGCTTCCCCGCCTGCCAGGCGCAAAGCCTCCTCCAGAGCGTCTTCTATCGCCGGGACGATTTTTACCAGTTTACCAAAACGGCGTGCGCATTCTGCCAGATTCTCCGGTTCCATTGCACGCGGGTGATAGGAACGGGTCGCTATCACCTGGCTGACCCTTGGCATTAGCTCCGCGAACATGCCATCAATGTCCTTGTCTTCAGAAGCACCGAATACCAGTATCACCGGCTGTCCCGGGAAATAATCATCCAAAGCCAGCCGCAGTTTGAGAGCCGAGTCCCGGTTGTGGGCGGAGTCAATCACCACAGGAGGCCTGCTCTGCAGCACTTCGAAACGCGCTGACCAACTAACATCGGCGAATCCCTTCCGGATCGAAGATTCGCTGACCTCCAGTCCGCTCTTACGAGCAACCTGCAAGGCTGTGTATGCCGTCGCAGCGTTCTCAACCTGGTGGTATCCCAGCAGTGGGATAGTGAGACGGGTAGGCTCCCACTCCTGCTCCCCGCCGGAGTCGATATAGGCATCCACCAGAGGTTGTTCGGAGACCGACCAGACCAGGAAGGACTGGTTGTTCAACGAACGACTGGCGGGAGCGTAGAGATAATCTCTACCGACCTTTACCAGCGGCGCGGCACATTCTTCAGCGATTCGTTCGATCACAATCCGGGCTTCATCCGTTTGAGGCGCCACGACAAGCGGAACGCCGGGCTTTATGATGCCCGCTTTTTCCGCCGCAATCTTGGCGAGGGTATCACCAAGGAACTCCGAATGATCGAACGAGAGCGAAGTGATAACAGAGACCTTGGGCGTCACAATATTGGTGGCATCCAATCGTCCACCCAGACCGACCTCTGCAACAACCGCGCTTGCTCCATTTCTGGCAAAATACAGGAAGCCCAGTGCGGTCGCGATCTCAAATGTGGTCAACTTCGTGCCAGCTTCCAGATAAGGCTTTATTTCTGCTACCAGCTCGACCAGGTCTGCATGTGGAATTGGCTGACCGTCTATCTGGATGCGCTCAGCAAAATCCTGCAGATGCGGTGATGTGTACAAACCGACCCGGTAGCCGGCTGCCCCCAGCGCGCTGGCACACAGTGCAGAAACCGAACCTTTACCCTTTGTGCCTGCCACATGGATGACCGGATAGGTTTCCTGCGGACGATCCAGAAAATCTGTGAACTCTACCATGCGCTTCAAGTCGAACTTATCCGGCGAGTAGCGGAAGGCGCGCGTCAAGCTGTAGTCTACAAAGGTGTAGAGGTAATCCAGAGCTTGCTGGTAGGCTAAATCAGTGTCCAAAGTTCAGGCATTGTAACCGCGCGGAAGATTCCAGACAAGTGGTAAAATTCCACCCATGTTTAATCGCGCTTTCTTGACGGTGAGCTTGCTGGTCGCGCTTATTTTGACCCTGGTCTTAATAACACTCGTCCTGCCGCGCCTGGTGACATTCCTGCACGCTAGAGGGCGCACATATAATATACAGGACGCACCATCCAAACCTGTGGCGATCGTTTTCGGTGCTGGTCTATGGTACGATGGTTCCCCTACTCCAATCCTGCGTGATCGCGTTGCCAGCGCGGCGGCACTTTACCACGCAGGGAAGGTCACCAAAATACTTATGAGCGGCGATAACAGCACTGTAGACTACAACGAACCGGGAGCAATGAAAGACTTCGCCATACAGCTTGGTGTACCCGAAGACGATATCGTGCTTGATTACGCCGGACGCAGAACCTACGACACATGCTACCGGGCGGGCGACATCTTCGGTCTGCAAGAGGTCATCCTGGTAACGCAAGGGTTTCACCTGCCGCGCACTATCTATACCTGCAATGCTTTGGGGATATCCGCAGTCGGTGTGGATGCCGATATACGCACGTACCGCCGCCGGTCATTGTTGTACTGGAACCTGCGCGAATTCCCCGCCACAGCAATCGCATTGTGGCAGGTACACGTCAGTCACCCAGAACCCGTCCTGGGAAATCCGGAACCTATCTTCCCACTGGAGGCGCAATGACCCACGACGAAGCGTACGCCATCGTTCAAGAATACGTCAAAAACGAGAACCTTATCCGCCACATGCTGTCCGTCGAAGCCGCCATGCGGTTTTACGCCGAGAAGTACAGCGAGGATGTTGATATGTGGGGGATGAGCGGACTGCTGCACGATTTTGATTGGGAGATTCACCCGACGCTTGAGCAGCACCCCCAGGACGGCATCCCGATCCTGCGGGAGCGCGGCGTGCCGGAAGAAATCGTCAGGGCAATCCAGAGCCACGCCGACCATACCGGTGTGCCCAGACAGACGCTCATGGAAAAAGCCCTCTACGCTTGCGATGAGATCACCGGTTTGATCGTTGCAGTGGCTTTAGTGCGACCTTCTAAATCCCTACACGATCTGAAGGTCAAATCTGTGAAGAAAAAGTGGAAAGATCGCTCCTTTGCAGCCGGCGCTAATCGGGAGGAAATTTCCGGGGCGGCAGAAGAATTCGGAGTGCCGCTATGGGAGCACGTTGATAATGTGATCCAGGCCATGCTAGGTATCGCACCGCAGCTAGGACTGGAGGGTGAACTTCCCCCTAACGGATAAAAAAGCCCTAAAGCAGAAGAACTATTCTGTCGCGACTACAATATCCACGCATTTCTCACCGCAAAGTTTGATAACCTCAAGCACCTCATCAATTTCTGGTTCGACGGTCACCAGAGCTCTGCCGTCTTTGAGAAGCAGGGTAACTTTGAGCGCATGGGTTTGAACCACTCGTTCCACCTCTCCGTTCATGATCATCGCCTGTGCGTGCCACCATTCAACTTCGTCATTATCCTGGTAGGCTGGATAAAGAAACGCAGGCGGTACAGGTGTGTCCAATGGAGGAGGATATGCACCAGTTTCAGGTTCTACCTGTGCCAATGACTCAGCTTGCGGAGCTGGATATGCTTCACCCTCAACTACAGGTTGAGCTGTCACTTCAGCCGTTTGTGGTGCGGGCGCCGTTTGACAGGCGCTGAATAAGGTCGTAAAAATCAACAACAGGGTCACGAGCCAGATCGATTTCATCTGTCCTCCTTTTATTTTGAGCTTAGAATGTTTGGCGGCTCAACTTCGTTGAGCTTGGCATATTTGCTCGCTTCACTCGCAAAATGCATGGCAATGACACTGGGCAGTAAAGGGCACTGCACTGGAAAACGGATGCTTGGGCATAATATCCATAATAAAAAAAGCTGACTTTCTTCAACTTTACTTACCGCGATCGGATACTTTTATAAACTTTCCAGCGGCGATATTTCGTTGAATTTCGAAGTCCGCCAAATTATACACCAGATGAGCTGACTTCACCATATACTCCAATCGAAAATATGAGCCGATAGGGCAAGGCATTTCTTATTGTATATGATCATCCCATTGTGCTCAAGCGAGGCTCAATCAGAATCACTATGGCAAACGCCGGCTTTGGGCTAATAAGCGGCTTTGAACTGAAAAGCGGCTTTAAACTGAAAAGCTTGGGGAAAACTAGCCTATGGAAAACCGGCTTTGAGCTTACAAAGTTTAAAAAATCAGTTGACAATGCATCCATGATGGACTAAACTATTTGTATTCGGCTATGCGAAAATACTATCCGCAATCCCACTGGAGGTCCAAATGTCTCCCGAAAACCGAAAATCAACCACCTCATATACCGAGAGTACAGCTCATATTACCCCTAACACGCCCCTGACCCCAACGATACAAGCCTGGAGTATTTATCTCGATGACCAGGGTTTGTCTCCCCACACAGTGAAAGCCTTCAGCTCCGATTTGCGTCTTTTTGCTGCCTACCAGCCAGCCGATCGTTCGATCGGAAAGATCACTACCTTGGAAATCAACAACTTCCTGGATTGGATGCAAACCGGGCGCGGTGTCCCTTGCAGCCCAAAAACGCTATCCCGCCGGA
>JAUWPO010000095.1 GCA_030611505.1 Chloroflexota bacterium | reverse complement strand
GAATCTATCATTATGGATATTGGCTCAATATTTCTCCTGCTCGCCTTGTTAGTCCTGATCAGTTTATTTATCGCTAGACCATTGCTTGACCGGAAGACAGTCGCGGTAACGCCAGAAGAAGACCTGAAGGAACATGAATTGTCGACTCTTTTGGCGGAACGCGATCGAGTTCTGACAGCTCTCGAAGAACTCGATTTTGACAATGCCTTGGGTAAGATCCCTCAAAAAGATTATCCAGGTCAACGGGAGCGATTACTTAAGCAGGGGGTGGAAATCCTGCGAAAGTTAGATGAATTTGACGGGGAAAGAAGTGATGCTGATATTGAACTGCGGATTGAGGCGGCGATTACTGAACGCCGCGCTGCCACAGCTGACCGGGGGCAAGCAGTGGTTGCTCAGCAGCCACACGTTGTAATGGTTGATGCGGATGACGTGGTTGAAGTACAACTCGCTGCCAGGCGACGTGCCAGGCAAGATAAATCTGCTGGATTTTGCCCGCAATGTGGTCGTCCGGTGCAGAAGTCCGATCGTTTTTGCCCCAAGTGCGGGAATGATCTCGCAGAGGGCGCTTGATCAAAATAAAATTGTTTGTTGGTGATATGTACCGAATGGATCAAAACCAAATCAGAATCCCCTACTATTCTCGTCACCCTGCTATAAAAATCATCTTTATCCCAGTTTTTTTCCTGTTGATATTAACTGCCTGCTCGTTTTCACTGGCAGAAGATATCACGCCGCCCCCAGGTGCTGAGGTGCCATTTGAAGAACCCACCCAGCCCCCGCTCAGCGGCCCTCTCTATCCGATTGTTCGTCCTGACCCATCTGCAGGCAGTGCGATCTATGTGGAGAAATGTGCCCCATGCCACGGAGTTTCAGGTCTGGGCGATGGGTCGATGGCAGGCCAGCTGCCAGTTGCCGCGCCTGCGCTAGGTACGGATGCAGTTGCCCGCTTATCCTCCCCGGCTGAATGGTATGCAGTTGTCACACAAGGCAACCTGGAACGTCGTATGCCGCCGTTTAGCAGCTTAACTGACCGCCAGCGTTGGGATGTGGTCGCATATCTTTATTCGCTGAGCAATTCTCCCCAAAGACTTCTCCAGGGGGAATCGCTTTACCAGGGTAACTGTGCCTCATGTCATGGCGAAGGTGGTGATGGTAAAGGCCTGGAGGCCGCGGCTCTTTCGGAGCCCCCAACGATCTTCACTGACCAGGAACTGATGGCGGATCATTCTGCTGAGCAGCTCTTTCAGGCGATCAGTGAGGGAATAGCACCAGATATGCCGGCTTTCGCAGAGCAGTTGTCCGCAGAGGAGCGTTGGGCTTTGAGCGCATATCTTCGTTCGCTGACCTTCGCTTCTCAGATCGCAGTGAGCGATACACCTGAAATCTCCACACCTGCTGCTATTGAAACCATCGAAACCACACAAGCCTCACCGACGGCTGAAAGTGTGGCGGGAATCGGTCGTATTGATGGTCAGGTGATCAGCGTCTCTGGCGGTCATATCCCAGCTGATTTATCAGTTACTTTGTATGGGTTTGATCAAATGCAGCAAACTTACACCGCAGATACTCCCGTTGAACCGGATGGCATTTTTGTATTTGAAGATGTCCCCATGCTGCAGGGGCGCGCTTTTCTTGCCAGTGTGGAATATGATGACGTCGCATACAGTTCCGATATCGTCGTGGTTGACCCGGAAAATACAAACATGGTGTTGATCATCCCATATTATGAATCCACTAGTGATACTTCTCAATTATCGGTAGACCGTTTACACTTGTTATTTGAATATATCGAGCCCGAGACGTTGAGGGTCGTCGAGATGTACATCATCTCCAATTCAGGCGATCAAACTGTGGTGGCTTCCGAAGAAGGGCAGCCTGTCTTATCTTACTCATTACCGGGTGGAGCAACCAATCTACAATTTCAAGATGGGGTTGTTGGAGAACGCTACGTTGAGCAGCCCGATGGATTCGGCGATTATGCGGTTGTCAGGCCTGGTGCAGGTCAACACCAGGTAGTTTATTCATATGATCTACCGTATAAGAACAAGCTGAATTTCAGCCAGCCTATTAGCCTGCCGGTTAATGCTGTTATCATCCTCCTGCCGGAAGATGGGATCAGAATTACAGGCGAGCAGCTCAATGATATGGGTACTCGCGATGTGCAGGGGAGCGCCTACCATATGTATTCCAGCGATCTCATCGAGGCAGGTTCTAACTTTGTGATTTCAATTTCTGGGCGTCCCCAAACCAGTGGAGCGGGATTTGCACTTGGTTCAAGTAGCGATCTGATTATCGGGCTGTTGGCTTTCGGAGTTGCTTTAATCCTTGCTGGTGGATGGCTTTACATTCGTACGCGCAATGGAAGAACGGATCAAGATGGTTTAGAACCGGATGAGGAAAGGCTGGCAGAGCAAGATGGAGAGGATGTGGACACATCGCTTGACGCGATCCTGGCTCTTGACGATCAATATCAGGCGGGTGAGCTTCCCAAGGATGCATACCTCAAACGGCGGGCAGAGCTTAAGTCTAAAATCAAAGAAAAGCTGGGGAGTTGAGGAGCTTAGGGGCTAAGGCGCCAGGGAGATTGGGAGAAAGAGAGATCTGGAGATTGACTCTTGCATGAAAAGATAAGGTTGATAATCGGAAAAACAGGATGAGCGGGATTCAAAGTCATTTGGAGCTGGATGTTTACAACATAGCGTTCGAGTCAGCAATGCGCATTTTTGAGTTATCAAAACAATTTCCAAAAGAAGAAGCTTTTTCTCTGACAGATCAAATCCGTCGATCATCCCGTTCGGTTTGTGCAAATATCGCAGAAGGCTGGCGTAAAAGAAGATACGAGGCTGCCTTTGTCAGCAGATTAAATGATGCTGAGGCAGAGGCTGCGGAAACCCAAACCTGGCTTAATTTTGCTTCTGCTTGTGGTTACCTTCCTGAAGACATTAAACTGGAGTTATGGCAGAATAATGACCACGTGATCGGTAAATTGGTTAATATGATTTATAAACCTAAACCTTGGATCTTAACCAAGAGAGAGGTCGATATTTAAAAAGAGAAGTGTGATCAGATGTGCTTACATCGTTCCCTGACCCCCATACTCCCAAGCACCACAGCACCCTCGCGGCCTTGCCATGATTAAAGTACGCAAACTGGTCAAGCGCTTTGGCCTGAAGACCGTACTGCGCGGGATGGATTTTCACGCTGATCAGGGGGAGTTTGTGGCCTTGCTCGGGCCGAATGGCGCTGGCAAGACCACATTTTTGAGAATCCTGGCTTCTCTTTCCCGCCCGTCGATGGGCAGGGTGAATATCGCTGGTTACCGCCTTCCTGACCAGGCTTCAGCAGTTCGCCGGCGGCTAGGCGTGGTCTCACATCAACCACTGTTGTATGGTGATCTAACCGCGGAGGAAAACCTGCGCTTCTATGGGCGGATGTATGGGGTCCGGGACCTGCAGTCGCGGGTGGCAGAGGTTTTAGAGCTGGTCGGATTGACCCCTCGCCGTCGTGATCTAGTGCGCACTTATTCACGTGGCATGCAGCAGCGTCTGGCGATCGGGCGGGCAGTGCTGCATGATCCAGATGTGATGTTGTTTGATGAACCCCACACCGGATTGGACCAGGATGCGAGCGCCATGTTGGATACTGTGCTGAGAGAGGTGGCTGCGCGCGGACGCACAGTGGTCATGACCTCGCATGACCTGGCGCGAGCCGCAGACCTGGCTTCTCGTTTCGATGTCATCTCGCGGGGTGTGATCACTGCCTCTGTAAAACGTGATGAGATAGAACCGAATAACCTGTTGGCATTTTATCGCCAGGCGCTCCAAGTAGCATGACTATCGAAAGCGAATCATCTTATCTACCTGAAGAACAAGGCACTCCCGCTGCCAGCAAGGTGGCCGGTTTCTTGCGCGCCATGGGGGCCGTAGTCTGGAAAGACCTCTCTGCTGAACTTCGCAGCCGGGAACTGCTTTCTGCCATGCTGATCTTTGCCTTGCTGGTGATTCTGATCTTCAATTTTGCGCTGGACCTCGATCCCGCCACGCGGCGAGAACCCACGATCACTGCTGGGGTGTTGTGGGTGATTTTCGTTTTTGCCGGGACCTTGGGTCTCAATCGATCGATGGCGATCGAAAAAGATCGCGGCTGTTTGGATGGCTTGCTGCTGGCGCCCGTCGACCGCAGCGCGATTTACTTTGGTAAAGCACTGGGCAATTTGGTTTTCATGCTGATGGTCGAGTTCATCGTTTTGCCAATCTACAGTTTGTTATACAACGTCAACCTGTTCAATCCAGGGCTGCTGTTGGTGATCTTGTTGGGATCAATCGGTTACGTTGCTGTGGGAACGTTGCTGGCAACCATGGCAGTGCAAGCCCGTACGCGCGACATCCTATTACCGATATTGCTGTTCCCGGTGGTGCTGCCGGTCATACTGGCGGCGGTCAAAGCCAGCACCGGCTTCCTGGATGGGAGTGAAATGGATGTTATTCGGCCCTGGATTAACTTGCTGATAGCCTACGATATAATATTCTCTGCGGTTGCTTTCATGGTCTTTGATTATGTTGTTGAAGAATAACCAGCCTCCCTGGTTACCAATCAAATTATTCATTTGGAGTTGAATTATGGATTCAAAACCCCGTTTACTTACTATTATAGATATTGTCACTGTGGTCTTGCTGCTCATCGCGACCTATATGGTTTTCTTCTACGCTCCACAGGAAGCGGTGATGGGTGATGTCCAGCGAGTCTTTTACTTCCATGTGGCAGCTGGCTGGGTGGGCATGCTCGGCTTCATCGGTGCAGCCGTCGCCGGCATCATCTACCTGATCAAAAAAGACCGCAAGTGGGACATTGTTGGTCTGGCAGCAGTTGAGATCGGCATCGTTTTCATCTTCATTAATATCGTAACCGGTTCGATCTGGGCGCGTCCGATCTGGAATACCTGGTGGACCTGGGACCCCAGACTGACCACAGCTACGGTCATGCTGCTGATTTATTTTGCTTACCTGATGCTGCGACAGGGGATTGAAGATCCAGATCGCCGGGCGCGCTTTGCAGCTGTCTACGCCATTGTCGGTTCCTTGAGCGTGCCTTTAACTTACTTTTCTGCGAGGATTTTCCGCACCATCCACCCAATCGTGATCGGCAGCGGCGACCCAAATGCCACGGGATCTTTTGATATGACGCCCATGATGCTGCAGACTTTTATGTTTGGTTTATTGACTTTTACATTTATATTCATCGACCTGTTCTGGCATCGCATCCGCCTTGGTAGAAAAGCAGACCAGATCGAACAACTACGATTAAAAACTATGGAATAAAAGGAAACTGTGATGTTATTTTCATTCTTCTTACAAGAGGGTCCGGCGAACACAACCAATTACATGATCGCTGGTTATGCGGTTATTTTCGGGGTGATGTTGATTTATTTGATCAGTTTATTGGTCCGCCAGCGGAATTTACAAAAAGATCTGGAAGTCCTGGAAGAAATTCAGGGCGAAGAACAATGAGTTCTAAAAACGCGGTCCCCTTACCGGTGATCGGCAGCGAAGTGACAACCGCTTGCGGTTCGGCGGAAAAGTTTGCCTGCGACACGCCGCGGGCGAGCTATGAGGGAAAGTGGATATTCTTCTGCACTCCCATTTGCCAGCAGGAATTCATTCAAGATCCCAGAAATTCCTGCATGGCTGGTCAAGTTAATAATGAGATTGAATAAAGGTTGAACAGCTGGCAAACTGACGAATGTGAGTCCCAGAGGTCAAGGTCTATCCTTTGTGTCTGTGTCTGTAATTTCTATGCCGGTTGTACCAGGGTTGCACCGGACATAATGAAGGAAAGGTGACTCACAGCTCTCTATTTAATCTATAAGCGGTTTAAAATAATCACACGTTTATCCAGTATGCCGTTATGAATTCTTCAACAATGTCATTAATAATTTACCAATACACATTGGAGTGGGGGTGATTAATGATAGTGCTAATTACCGACTCCGCAGGCAGCCCCATGACCTCTCACTCACCCGCTTCACCGGCGGCTTCCTGCTCGCCAAAGGCCGGCACCAGCGCGCCGCTGGTCAGGTAGCGGAAGAAGTCGGAGTCGACTGGAATGACAATGGAGTCGCCATCCTTCAGGGTGATCTTATAGGCTTCCAGACGACGGATGAAGGCATAGAACTCCGGGTCTTGCTCCAGGGCTGCGGCGTAGATCTTGATGGCTAAGGCCTCGCCCTCGCCACGCAGGCGCTGTGCCTCGGCGTAGCCCTCGGCCAGGACGACCGTCCGCTCCCGGTCCGCCTGAGCGCGCAGGATGACCGCCTGCTCCTCGCCCTCTGCGCGGAAGAGCGATGACTCCCGCTGGCGCTCAGCCTGCATACGCTGGTAGACGCTCTCCTCCACCTCTACAGGTAGGTCGGCCCTCTTAACACGCACATCCACGATATCAATGCCAAACTCTCTGGCCTTCTCCTCGGCGGATTCGGCTACTCTCTCCATGATGTTCTCGCGTTCCCGAGAGATGACTTCGACAAAATCGACTTTGGCTAGCTCCTCCCGCAGTTCGGAGAACACGATGTCGTCCAGACGGGCTCTGGCGCCCGCCTCGGTGCCTACCGCCTGGAAGTAGAGCAAGGGTTCATCGATCCGCCAGCGCGTCACATGGTCCACCACCAGGCGCTTTTTGTCCGTGGTCAGGTACTCCTGGGGGGGCGCGTCGCTGGAGAGGATACGTTTTTCGAAAAAGATCAAGTTTTGGATAAAGGGGATTTTAGTGTAGAGACCAGGATTTTGTATCGTGCGGATGGGATTGCCGAACTGCAGCACGATAGCCTGATTGGTCTCATCCACGATGAAGAACACCTGGCTGGCCAGGATGCCCGCAGCGATCAAGATAATAATCAGCACACGAAGAATACGCATGGAATCACTCTCCTCCCGATTCCGGATCCGGAATAGTCTCGCTCGTGTCCAATTCCGGGACAGACTCAGTCGGGTTCAATTCCGGGATAGACTCATTCAGGTCCCTCAGGGGTAAGAAAGGCAGGACCTGGTTGCCGGCGCCGATATCCAATAAGATCAGCTCCACTCGGGCCAGAATGGCCTCCATGGCTTCAATGTGCATCCGTTCGCGGGTCACTTCCGGGGCCAGGCGGTACTCACGCAGGACGGACAGGAAGCGCTCGGCGTCGCCGGTAGCCAGGAGCTCTTGTTGATCCTTGAAAGCCGAGGCATTTTCAATTTGTTCCTGCTTTTCACCCCGTGCTCGGGGGACCACATCGTTGGCGTAGGCCTGAGCCTCGTTGATCAGCCTCTCTTTATCAGCCCGCGCGCGAACCACCTCCTGGAAGGCGTCGCGCACCTCTTCGGGAGGGTCGGCCACCTGCAAGCGGACATCGGTCACCAAGATTCCCGAGCCATACTCCTCCAACAGTCGCTTGAGGAAGGCGCGCGTCTCATCCTGAACCCGGGCCCGCTCTTCGGTGATGACGTCGTCGATGGTCATGTTCCCTACCGTGCTGCGCAGGGCAACCTCGGCGGTTGTAAGCAGGACATCCTCCGGGTTCTGCACGTTGAAGATGAACTCGCGCGAATCGCCGACCCGGTACTGGACCAGGAGCTCCACCTGTACAATGTTTTCATCCATGGTCAGCATCAGGGCCTCATCCACCACGTCCACCTTGTTCCCTTCGTCCTTGGTCCGGAACCCGATCTCCGCCCGGCGGATGCTTTCCACATCCACAATGGTGACCATCTGCACAGGCCAAGGCAGGTGGTAGTGCAGGCCGGGGCCGGTGGTCGCCGTGTAGCGGCCGAAGGTGCGGATGACGCCGTCCTCGCCCGGCTGCACTTGGTAGATGCCCGACGCCAGCCACAGAGCCAGCACCACACCCACGATCACTATGGAGAGATACTTTCCGCGCCTAGCGAGCCGCCGGAACAGATCAGCCACAATCTCAAAATCCTCTCCTGAGTAGCGTCTCCTATTCAAAGACACTCCTGCACCTCCTTGACTAGTTGAAACCTATCTTGCATATTCCTGTCGCTGGTTGGGATCAAGATGTCCCGCCGGATAGCTGGCTGGGCAAGCTGCGTGTAGGTTTTCATTTGTGCTCCTTTGACTTTGGTCGGATTAAGAAGCACAGATGCTACCGCAGCTCACCTCTTATTCTAACATGTAATGTCGCACTTGTGAGTTGAATCTAGGTTCTTATATATTTTAGATTTCAATATATGAAAAGTTATTTCAGATGCAAAAACTTTTCAATATACATAGTATGGATTTTCATCGCCCATATTATGATAGCAGTAGTCGATTTTTGTTAAGGTAATTGCTAGTTAGCTCAGTTTTTAAATTAATAAAAAACTGCAAGTAAGTCCTTTTCGGAAATTACTCGCAGTTTTTTTGTGGTATTTCCATACCGTATTTCTTCAAAAAGCGATTGTCTTATAGAATGTCACACGTTATAACCCCCTAATTGAGTACGTTGGAGTATTTTCCTGCCCCTCTCTCCGCGAGTTACTACCACCGATACAACACATCTTACTGGACTTGGTCCTGCCTTGAGTAAGATATTCGCAGGTGGGGTGATATTCTGGCAACCGCTTAGTCGTTACTGCCCATACTCGTTTCGATAGCGTTCATTCAGCTTTTTTATCATTGCCTCTGGGATTTCATCCGGCTTACCAATTTGCAAGGTCAACCATACTGTCCGGGCGACATCCTCCACCATTTCGGCGTTATTACAAGAAAAGTGGAATTAAGTAAAAATGAAATTGATAGTTTAGTGAGAAATTGGGTTTCCTGTCTGCAATACAGGGATTCATGAATTTGAATAAATTGTATGAGACATCGTTCACGCACTATTAGCCTTTCTATTACAAGAATCCCATTTAGCTAATTTCTTTATAAGAAAAATCAATGAGTGGCATAATGCTTGTTCACAAAAAACACATTCAATATGCTGGCTTAGTCAGGGAGTCGCCTTTCCTTCTTCATGC
>JAUWPO010000117.1 GCA_030611505.1 Chloroflexota bacterium | reverse complement strand
GCGTGCAGATGTTGGAGTATGCTTTGACCAGATCTTCGGTCTCACGGTATATATAAACCCCAAAACTGGAAACCGTTTTTTCCCAGCCGTTGATTTTGCTGCGCGTAAAACTGAACAGGGTAGGAAGACCGATTGGGTAATTCTCGAATGGTCCGGCGGACACCCATGCTTCTGATTTGCTGATTTTTAATGCGGGAGAGAGCAGATATCCGATAGCGGGCAGACCAATGACAATACCCATGATTGCTCCAAGCGCGCCGATGGTTATTTTTACAAATTCGCTGCGACTTATATGAGGTGATTTTGCCATGAAGTGATTTGCTCCTGTTTGGAGAGGTGCCTTTTGGTAAGTATATAAATTATAATGGTATATTGCTTGCCTGTTATGAGGATATCTGGAACTAATAACGTATGAGTATCGTCACTTTCCTTTGAGAAACGATAAATGCGATAATATTGGAGGATGGGTTTCAGGATGGATGTACTCACGGCACTTGAATTGGACAGGCTTGGCGTTCAATTATACCGTTTAAACCCTCGCTATTATTTTAGGTTTATTGTGGATCACGAGTTGCATAAAAAATTCACAGGAGGCACTCATGGCTCTTAAGAGAAGTGTTGGCTTGAAGGGCTTAAGGTACCGCGGTGGTGGTCCGATGTTAGCGTGGTCGCTTCACAGGATCAGCGGTCTGCTGATTATCATCTTCGTGGGCACCCATGTCCTGGCTTCGTTCTTCATGCAGCAAACCGCCAGTGATCTGGGGACCAATCTCAATATCATCTACGAGTCGCTGTATTTCCAGATATTGATCTACTTTGTTGTTATGTTCCATGGCTTGAATGGATTACGAATCCTGATACTGGATACCTGGCCGCAGCTCCTGGAATACCAACGCGAGGTGACCTGGCTGCAGTGGTTGGTCTTTATTCCCGTATACGGTTTAACGGTCTTCATCATGATCCAGCATGCCGCCAGCAGTGGTTAGAAGGGAGAAGGAGATAGCGACATGAGCTCTCGAACGGCTCCTCAACTCGGTTTCAGTTTTGAATACTTGATGTGGATTTTCACGCGCATCTCGGGGCTGGCATTGATCCTGCTAATGTCATTTGGGATGGCAGCGGCGTTCTGGATGGGCGCACGCACCCAGACAGACGTTGGGACGTTGATGCGCTGGACATTTTTCCCCAACCCCAATCACGTGGTCAACAGCGATATCCCCGACATAACGCTTGGATGGGCTACCGCTTACTGGCAGATTATGCAGATACTGATTGTATTCTTCGCTGCCGCGCATGGCATAAACGGAGTGCGTGTAGTGATCGAGGATTACGTCGGTCAGACTTGGTGGCGACCATTCTGGCGCGGGTTGTTGTTCCTGATCTGGTTGTTCATTCTCATCGTAGCCGTATATGTTATTTTAGCTTCCTAACCACAGGAGTTGCTTTATGACCGAATTTCATCAAAATGACGTCTTAGTTGTAGGAGCAGGAGGTGCCGGTTTAATGGCAGCCTTGTACGCTTCAAAAAGCACCAGTACTGCTGTGATCACTAAGCTGTATCCCACTCGTTCGCACACCGGTACTGCCCAGGGCGGTGTGGGCGCAGCCTTGGGAAATGAGGGAGAAGACCACCCCGAATGGCATACCTACGATACCGTTAAGGGCAGCGATTACCTGGGAGACCAGGATGCCATTGAGTTCATGTGCCAGGAAGCGGTGCAAACGGTCTACGAGTTAGAGCATATGGGATTACCGTTCTCGCGGACTCCCGAAGGTCGCATCGCCCAACGACCTTTCGGCGGTCACACCAACAACGTGACCGGAAAACCCGTGCCGCGAGCTTGCTACGCCGCCGACCGTACAGGGCATATGATCCTGCAAACGCTGTACCAGCAGTGCATCAAGAACAATGTCACCTTTTACGACGAATTTGAAGTCCTGGATTTATTGATTGTCAACGGCGCTGCAGCCGGTGTGGTTGCCCTGGAAATATTAACCGGGAAAATGCATGTTTTCCACGCCAAATCAGTGATCTTTGCCACAGGGGGGCACGGACGAATCTGGGCTATCACCTCCAACGCCTACACCTACACCGGAGATGGAGTAGCGGTTGCACTGCGAAGAGGAATTCCAGCTGAAGACATGGAGTTTTTTCAATTCCACCCGACCGGGATTTATAAAATGGGCATTCTGATCACTGAAGGTGTGCGCGGAGAAGGCGGAGTGCTGCTCAACGATACGGGAGAGCGCTTCATGGAGCGCTACGCGCCCACTGCCAAGGATTTGGCCTCGCGTGATGTGGTCAGCCGGGCGATGTATATCGAAATGCAGGAAGGGCACGGCATCGGCGGGAAGCGTTATTTATACCTGGATGTGACTCCCGATACTGTCAACAAATACGCCGCCGAAGATGGGCGTACACGTCAGGACGGCTCTCCATACGTCGTAACGGCGGAGGAAATACTCTCAAAACTGCCGGATATCGTTGATTTCGCCCGCACTTATCTGGGCGTAGATCCGGTTTCTGAACCGATGCCTGTGCAGCCCACGGCTCACTACGCGATGGGCGGTATCCCGACAGATAAATTGGGTCAGGTGGTCATTGACGAGCATAACACCGTTATGCCAGGTTTTTACGCCGCCGGTGAAGTAGCCTGCGTTTCAGTGCATGGAGCCAATCGTCTGGGCACAAATTCGCTGCTGGATATCATCATCTTCGGTAAGTATTCTGGTCTGCAGGCGGCTGAGTACGCCAACGGCGTCGATTTCCAGGAGTTGCCCGCGGATGCGGATAATTTCGCCCGCCAGCAGTTGGATGCGATTTTGAATTCCACGGGCAACGAGAACGCTGCCGATATCGCTAACGAGATGAAGAGCGTTATGTTTGATCAAGTGGGTGTCTTCCGCACAGAGGATGGGATGGCGCAGGCGCTCGAGAAAGTGCGCGAACTGCAGGAGCGCCTGAAGAACGTGAATAGTACGGACCTCGGCAGCACTTTCAACACCGAGCTGATTGATATCTGGGAGCTGGGTAATTTGCTAGACCTAGCGGAGGTCACAGCGGTCTCGGCGCTGGCTCGTAAAGAGAGCCGCGGCGCGCACGCCCGGGAGGATTATCCCAAACGGGATGACGCGAACTGGATGAAACATACCCTGGCATGGATAAAAGATGGCGAGGTTGAGCTAAGCTACAAACCGGTAGTGATAACCAAGTACGAGCCCAAGGAACGCGTTTACTAGGCTGCGGGAGGCCCTTATGCAGGTAACACTCAAGATATTTCGTTACAATCCCGAAGAGGATAAGAAGCCACATTACGAAAGCTACAAACTGGAAGCCGAACCGACCGACCGGGTGCTTGATCTGCTGGAGTATGTCAAGAGCTATCACGACGGAACCCTGTCCTTCCGGCGTTCCTGTGCTCACGGTGTCTGCGGCTCGGATGCGATGCGCATAAACGGTCTCAACCGCCTGGCTTGTAAAGTGCTGATCAAAGAGTTGAGTGCCAAAAAGATCACCATCGAGCCGATCCTGGGAATGCAGGTCATCAAGGACCTGATAGTGGATATGGAGCCTTTCTTCGAGAATTACCGCGTGGTAATGCCTTACTTTGTTAACGACGAACCGCCACCCAAGCGCGAACGTTTGCAGAGTCAGGAGCAGCGCGAGCGCTTCGACGACACCACCAAGTGTATTCTGTGTGCCTCCTGCACAACCTCCTGCCCATCATTCTGGGCGAACGAAAAATATCTAGGACCGGCGGCGATCGTGACCGCGCACCGTTTCATCTTTGACAGCCGCGACCGGGCGGGGGCAGAGCGTCTGAAGCGACTGAATGACGCCTTCGGCGTGTACCGCTGCCACACGATCTTTAACTGCACGGTCGCCTGCCCACGTGAAATCGAGGTCACACGCGCGATTGGGGAGGTGAAGAAAGCCATCGCTACGGGGAAGATTGATTGAGCTTATGTATCACTCAAAGACGCAAAGCACGCAAAAGAAATATTTTATAGTTGTTGAGTGATAAATCCTTTAAGTGATCCGCCGGGGTCTGTGACCCTGGCGTTCTCTTATAATGGGGGTGATACGGGGGGGGTCGCAGATCCCCTACGAGCGTTTTTTCTTGTGATCTTTTTGGCACTACGAGATCCTATCTGCTATAATTGCCATCTAAGCCCCAGTAGCTCAATGGATAGAGCAAGGTCCTCCTAAGACCGAGGTTGTGGGTTCAACTCCCGCCTGGGGCATCGGATTTAGACGAACCACTCACGGATTTCGTGGAGCGGTTCTGCGCTTTAATTCGCTTATTCGACCGCATTCCCATTATGGTTTTTCCTTTGCCAGCGTTTGTCTCCCCGTATATTTTTCTCGAATTTTATCGGATATCGTTATTAGTTTATCCATGATCTGTGAAGAAATGATGAATTTATTTTGGATTTTGGGTGAATTGGAAGTGACTTCACAAATTCTTCATCACTTACCCATGCATTCTTCAAAAGTGTGAATTAGACTTGCACCACTCAAAAACAAATGCGTGATATCTGTACGCAGGAGTATTCGATGAAACTATCTTCAACAGATGATCAATCCGTTAATATGTTTTCCCGTATGCGCTATTCCCTTGCACCGAATGGAGTGCCCGTTGACGACCGGGGGCGTATGCGCATGGTGATGGACAACCTCGTCTTGCATATCCACCCTTCTAAAGTAAATGTGCGCACACTGCGTTTTACATATACATGGGGGTTAGGTGGGCTTTCAGTATTATTAACCATGATTCTGGCGATGACTGGGGTGCTCTTACAGATGAACTACACTCCCAGCCCTCCCCAAGCTTACCTGGATATTATCAACATGAATACCAATATCTGGTTTGGGGAACTGATTCGCAATTTTCACCACTGGTCGGCTAACTTGCTCGTTGTTGTCTCGGTGCTGCATCTGTTGCGGGTGTTTTTCACCGGTGCATATCGACCGCCCAGGGAAATGAACTGGTTGATCGGAGTGGCAATGTTGCTGCTGGTGCTGGGGGCTAACTTCACCGGCTATCTGCTCCCCTGGGATCAACTGGCATTCTGGGCCATCACCGTAGGTACCAGCATTATTGAATACATCCCTATCATTGGACCCGGGCTCAACAGGTTGCTGCTTGGCGGGCCAGAAGTAGGCGCACCAACATTGCTCAACTTCTACTCACTTCATATCAGTTTCATTCCAATATCGATTGTTGCACTGATGTCCTATCATTTCTGGAGGGTGCGCAAAGATGGCGGTCTGACGATTCCCAAAAAACCAGGGGAAGATCTCCCCTCACGCCCTGAAAAGGTCACCACAATCCCTCATCTGGTACGTCGAGAGTTGGTGTTTGCCCTGGTCTGGCTTGCCATTATGTTGTTTTGGGCCATGCTGGTCCCCGCTCCCTTGGAGGGTATTGCTAACCCTGATGTCAGTCCCAACCCCGCCAAAGCACCCTGGTATTTCCTCGGATTGCAAGAATTGATGCTTCACTTCCATCCGTTGGTTGCAGCTATTATCATTCCTACTTTGGCTTTGCTAGCCCTCGCCCTGCTGCCATTCTATGATTTCTCTACCCACAGTGTAGGTGTTTATTTCCGGTCCTGGCGGGGTCGTTCTCTCGCTTTATTATCAGTTGGATTAGCCCTGGTCGTTACACCGATATGGATGTTATTGGATGAATTTGTCCTCAACTGGACAGGCTGGCTGCCCAGCTGGCCCAGCCTGATCTCCAATGGTCTCATCCCCTTCGCGGTTGTCTTGCTGGGCATCCTGCTTCTGGATAAGGTTATCCAAAAAATTTTCACGACCAACCACGAAGAACGAGTGTTGTTCTTATTCATATTCTTGTTTACAGCATTATTGGTGCTCACGATAATCGGTATATTTTTTCGCGGTCCGGGCATGGAGCTTTTTTGGCCGTGGGATATGCCGGTTCACGTGTAATGGAGAACAGTCAGCATGATGCCAACCAGGGTCTGGAAACTGTCTTACGCACCACGCTCACCAATAATAAAGAGGCACTAATGTCGAAACAAAACAACGAAGCACTGATATCCCGGAGCGACTTTTTAAAAACTGCCTGGAGCGCGGCAGGAATTATAGCTGCATTGGAATTCGGAGGGCTCTCTCTGTTTTACATGCAGCCCCGCTTAACCGAAGGAGAATTCGGGAGCATTGTCACCGTCGGTCCGGTGGATGATTATCCCCCAGGCTCTGTCACTCATATCCCGGATGGGCATTTCTATCTCTCCCGGCTGAAAGATGGTGGTTTCCTGGCCATTTACCAGCGTTGCACGCACCTCGGTTGTAATGTCCCCTGGGATCAGACGCAGGAAAAATTCACCTGCCCATGCCACAACTCGCAGTTCACTGCTGATAGTGAGTTGCTCAATCCCCCAGCTCCACGCCCTCTGGATATCTTCCCCATCTTTATCGAAGACAGCACTATCAAAGTTGATACTGGAAATCCAATCGTGCGTCAAACCTTTGATCCATCGCAGGTGGTATACTCATGACTGACAAACAAATTACCTCCCCCAAACATCTGGATATAGAACTCCTTGAAGTTCTGATTGGTCTTCTCGCTACACTCATGATCGCGATCGGGGTACTGGTCTATTTTTTTGGTGAGCCGGACCGGCTGCAAGAAGCTCAGGCTGCGCAGCTAGGTTCTGAACTTGACGATGCCATGACTCTCTTTGCCGAGAATTGTTCGGTGTGTCACGGTATTGCTGGAAAAGGCATCGGTTCCATGCCATCCCTTGACAATCCTGGTCTGCGTGAATCTGATTCTGATACCCTGTTTAAGGTAATCGGACGTGGTTTGTACGGCACATCTATGCCCGCCTGGAGTAAAGAGGACGGCGGTCCGCTCAGCGATTACCAGATCGATGAGTTAGTGGTTCTCCTCCAAAATGGGAACTGGGAAGAGACTCATGACAGGGTTGTCAACCTGGGGTTAGCTTCCCTGATCCCTTTCGTCACCGAACCTGATCCGGAAATTTTGGATGGGTTAGTTGGTATCCCCGAAGGAGAACTGCTCGCCCAAGGTGTCACTCTTTATGCCCAGGAATGTGTTGCATGTCATGGCGCCGATGGATTGGGCACCTCTCTGGCGCCTGCTCTGAATGATCCCCAGGTGCGCGCCAAATCCGAGGATGAATTACGGCGAATTATTCTATATGGCGTGCCCAGCACACTCATGGCCGGGTGGGAAAACGCTCTCAACGCAGACGAGATAGATGCAAGCGTTGCTCTCATTACCCAATGGGATCAGATTCCCACAGGTGCTATCCCCGCGCCAGATATACCGGTTCCCGTGACTGAAGAATCCCTGGTCCTGGGGGCTGACCTGTATGCGTCTAACTGCTCGCGCTGCCACGGTCCCGATGGACAGGGAACACCGCGCGCCTCGTCATTGAATGTCAAAGGTTACCTGGAGGAGACCAGCGACCAAGTCATCCAGCAGATCATCACATTGGGTGTGCCTGACACTGCCATGCCTTCTTGGGGTGACCGCATGACAGATATTGAAATACGGGCAATTGTGGGTTTTATTCGCTCGTGGGAGCCTACTGCACCGGAAGTGGCTGACCCAGCCCGCGGTGGAGGTGGTCCCTGGTGGAAAACTGGAGGCAGCATCCCCGGAGGACG
>JAUWPO010000156.1 GCA_030611505.1 Chloroflexota bacterium | reverse complement strand
AATCCACATACACACGTCTTACCGGATTAATTTGAACATAATCCATTTTCTGTTGCATCACCCCGTCATTTTGAAATCGTTTGGGCTGATTACCTTCCTGCCAAAATTGATACTTTCTATTAGATCGATGGGGTTGTTTATTAAAGGCGAGTTGTTTGAGTATGAATTCATTGTTTTGATTGATGTATAAGTCAATGCATTTTCGGGCAGTATAAGATTTGAATCGTGAGAGATCATGGTTAAGGTTTTCACAAGGCGCAATCAAATGGAGAAAATTTCACATTAAAAAAATTAGGAAAAAGATCGCCTTTGAACATTTTGTATCGTGTCCTGTTCATTTTCTGGTGTTCTTCCAATTAAGAACTGGTAATGTTATTTTTCATTATATCAAGTATCTGAATTACATGAGTCTATCTTGGTTGCGACGCTCTCCGCTGGTTACGAAACCCCATATCCTCCTCCTGGTTACAATGCTCCTAAACATCCTCGTGGTTACGAAGCCCCTCCTCGCAGCTGCCTGGGCTCCCACGCCTTATATTATTCAATTTCGCTAGTAACTAAATTTTTGCTGTAAGAAACATATTGACTTTATTACATTTATTGTATAGAATGTGCTTGTATAGATATCTATATATCTTGACAATTAATATCAAAATATTTCGGGTTTCCATTGGGCGTTCCAAAAGAGAATTTTAAGGTCGATCGCCAAAGTAAGCTGCCGCTCTATGATCAGATTGAGCGCAACCTGCGCAGTTTGATTATCGATGGGTCGTTAAAACCTGGAGAAACCGTGCCCTCCGAGTGGGACCTGGCAGACATATACGGCGTCAGTCGCATGACCGTTCGTCATGCGCTGGATGAATTGGTGCGCCAGAATTGGTTAAGCAAGCGCCAGGGGGTCGGAACGTTTGTTACCAAACCCACAGTTGCCTCCATCGCTCCTTCTAAGTTGAGCTTTACACAGCAGATGCTGGCCATCGGTCGGCAACCGAGCAGTCGCTTGATTCGCAAACAGGTATTGGAAGCCTCACCAGAAATTTCCAGATATTTGTTGCTCAAGGAAGGCGACCCCATCGTCGAGCTAACCCGTGTTAGGTTGGCAGATGACATCCCAATCCTTTTTGAGACCTCCAATCTTTCGGACCAGTCCTTCCCTGGTTTATTGTCCGTTCCCGGATTAGTAGAAGGTTCTTTATACAATTGTCTGAGCACCCACTTTGGTGTGGATATTACCCATATTGATCAGACTCTCAAACCAGTATTGCTGACTGAAGAGCAGGCACAGCATCTTGAAGCCCAGGCTGGATCACCTTCTATTCAAAGTGAAAGCCTAGTATATTCAAGCCAGGGTAAAATCGTTGAGTATTCCTGGTCGGTAGCCAACGGCGAGAATAGTGAGTTTAATTTCTCGTTTAGTCGCGATGTTCCTGTGGATAGATCATCGCTTCCGTGAACAATATAAAAGGAGGTGCGATTCCAACCATAGCATAAGACAAAATTTGCATGTAATCTAGCCTTGGAATAACTGTTATAAGCAACTTAACCGAACCATGACCCAATAGTATTTAACTGATTTGGAGGAAAGGAAATGAAAACACTCTCACGTTTAATAACCCTCGTATTTGTTTTGGCTTTAGTAATAGGGATTGCGGGCTGTGCACAGCCAGAGGCTGAAGGTCCGGCGACAGTGCATGTGCTAGCAATGGAACAGGCTGGTCCTACGGTGGAGGAGATGGACTCCATTGTCGCTGAGTTCAATGAGTCCAACCCGAATGTCGAAGTTGTGATTGACTATGTTTCTTACGATGCCTTACATGACAAGATCACCACCGCTATGGCGTCCTCGCCCCCAGCTTACGATGTCTTTCTTGTGGATGATATCTGGTACTCCGAGTTCGCTGATAAAGGCTATATCTTCAATGTCTCGGACAAGATCACGCAGGAAATGAAGGATGGCATCTTCGAGGCGGCATGGGATATTCCCACGGTCGAAGGCGAGGTATACGGAATGCCCTGGCTGCTGGATGAAAAGTACTTCTTCTATAATGAGAAGTTATTGAACGAAGCGGGCTTTAGTGATCCGCCCAGGACCTGGGAAGAAATGATGGATCAGGCGGCTGTGATAAAAGAGAAAGGCATCGCCGAATATCCCATCGTCTGGTCGTGGGGTCAGTATGAGGCCGCTATCTGCGATTGGGTGACCTTACTCGAAGGAAATGGGGGCAAGTTGGTGGACGAAGCCGGCAACCCGATGTTCAACGATGAGATCGGCGTAGAGACTCTGACCTGGATGCTGAAGACCATCGATGACGGTATTACCAACCCGGCTTCGGTCTCATACGTAGAAGAGGATGTTCGCAACGTTTTCTCCCAGGGTAAGGCGGTATTCGCTCTCAACTGGTTGTATATGTACGACCTGGTAAATTTGAATGAGGAAGAGTCCCAGGTTACCGGGGAGATCAAGATGGCTTTGATCCCTGCATTTTCAGACGGTGGTGTTGAGAGCGCCACACTCGACGGTTCGATGGGGTTCTCCGTGGCAGACACGTCACCAGCCAAGGAAGCAGCTTGGAAGTACATCGAATACCTGACCTCGGAGGACGTGCAGATGCGCTACTCCGCGCACCTGCTGCCTATCTGGGCGACCGCCTTTGAGGGTGAGGCAGGCGAACAGCTGATGAGCTACAGCGAATCGAATGCCGTAACGGTACCGATGTTCAAGGAGCAATTCCCCTACTCCTCCGTGCGACCTAAGGTACCCTTTTACCCCGAGGCATCCAAAGCTCTACAGTTAGCCCTTCAAGAAGCTCTGACAGGGCAGAAGACACCTGAGCAGGCCCTCAATGATGCAGCGGCTAAGTGGACGGAATTGATGAAGTAAGCTGATTCCTTTTTTGTGATTGCAGTGCGGGGAGAGCGCTCGGCTCCCCGTACTGCATGTTTTTTGATTTTATTCACCCGGATGTATTTGCCCACCTCGGTGCTTGCCGACAATTTGGGCAAGATTAACATATGCGATCAAACTCATCCTCTTTATCTCTGCATCAGCGTAATAACCTCATCGGGCTAGCCCTCGTTGCTCCCAGCCTTATAATTATCTTTGGAATTGTCCTCCAACCGATCCTGTCCACTCTGTACTTAAGTTTCTTTGATGCCACTTTGGGTGTCACTAAAACCAACATATTTATCGGTTTAGATAATTATATTGATTTGCTGAGGGACCAAGTGTTCTGGGTCACCATCCAGCGCACGATTTATTTCACGTTTGTCTCCGTTGGACTAGAACTGGTTTTAGGTCTGGCGATCGCCCAATTGATCCACACACATCCACCTGGTTGGCGCTTCCTGCGCACCAGCCTCATTATCCCCTGGGCTGTGCCCACCATCGTGAATGGTACCATGTGGCGCTGGATCTATAACGCCGATTATGGAGCCTTGAATGCCCTCTTGATGCAGCTCGGCTTGATTGATAAATATATCCCCTGGCTGATCTATCCTAAGACCGCCATGAACCTGGTGATCCTTGCAGATATCTGGCATAGCGTGCCGTTTATAGCCTTGATCCTTCAAGCTGCGCTGGCAACGCTGCCAGTCGAGATGGAAGAGGCCGCTGCGGTAGACGGCGCGAATGCCTGGCAGCGATTCTGGCATGTGCGCCTACCCCTGCTTCGCTCTGCCATCTTAGTTGCTCTGGTCATCCGTACGGTAGAGGCTTTCAGGGTCTTCGACATTATCTACGTGATCACCGCCGGCGGTCCGGCATATGGCACGGTCACAATATCCTACCTCACTTATCTGGAGACCTTCAGTTTCGGACACATCGGGCGCGGATCGGCGCTTTCCTTTTTGATTTCATTGATCACTTTGTTGTTGGCTTTTGTTTTTATTCGCATTCTGTATAAGCCGGGGGACAGGCTGTGAACGGTAATATCAACAGTGTAAGAAAACCGCGTTTGAAACACTTTGGATACCTGCTTCTGGTCATCCTGGTATTAGTATTTATCTATCTGCCGGTTGCCTGGCTGATCATATCGAGCATTTCAACGCGTGCCGAATTGCTGAACGTCCCGATAAATTGGATCCCACGCAATCCTACCTTCCACAACTACTTTAATATCCTGATGCCGGGGGCGGACACTTCGGGAGCCGCCCAGACGTTTAGAATAACGCTGCGCAATTCGCTGATTGTCTCCACCTCTGTAACTCTGATTTCTTTGCTGGTGGGTTCACTGGCGGCTTACGCTCTGGTTCGCATCCGCTTTCACTTCAATGAGATTTTCATGATTGGTCTAATCGCAACACGCATGATCCCAGAGATTTCACTGGTTATCCCGCTGTACATCCTGGCATCCCGAGTTCATATTCTGAATACGCCTTTTGTTCTCATTGCCACATATCTGTGTTTTTCACTGCCTTTCGCCATATGGTTGATGGCGGCTTTCTTCGAGACCATCCCTCTTGAGCTGGAAGATGCCGCCCTTATTGATGGATGTTCGCGATTAAGGATTTTGTTTCAAATCATAATACCCATCTCGGTGCCGGGATTGATCTCCACGGCGTTGTTTGTATTCCTGCTAGCCTGGGATGAGTTCTTTTTTGCCTTAATCTTCACCAGTACCGTAGCAGCAAAGACAGTACCGGTAGCGATCGCAGAGTTCACCGGACGTTATGTTGTGGATGTAACCGGCATGATGACCGGTGGTGTGCTGGCCGCTATCCCTCCGGTTGTGCTGGCCTTGCTCTTCCAGCGCTATATTGTCAGCGGTTTAACCGCCGGCGCGGTGAAGGGCTAGGCGATGGAGTCCGTCGTAGTGGGCATAGACCTGGGGGGCACGATTGTACGTGCTGGCGCGCTTAACTTAGAAGGCAAATTACTGGCAGTAGAAGAACAAACCATAGAAGCCCGGCGTGGTCCCCAGATTGGTATGGCTCGCATTCAGACCCTGATCGAGGCTGTATGTCGCGATAGCGGTGGTGGAGATTTGCTTGGAGTTGGGATTGGCTGCTCTGGGCCGGTGGATCCCGATAACGGCGTGATCAGCAATCCCCATACCCTGCCTACCTGGGAGAATGTGCCCATTGTCGCCTGGTTGACCGATCGACTGGGCGTTCCGGTCGCTCTCGAAAACGATGCTGATGTGGCTGCATTGGGTGAGTATTGGCAGGGCGCAGGCAAGAACGTATCTCGATTATATGCCGTCACCGTGGGGACTGGGATTGGTGCGGCTTTGATCATCGATGGGCAGATATATCGCGGCTTGGATGGCGCTCATCCGGATGGCGGTCATCAAGTGGTCGACCCATC
>JAUWPO010000087.1 GCA_030611505.1 Chloroflexota bacterium | reverse complement strand
CCCTTCACGCGTGTCGTCCCCAGAAAAATTCGCGTCCGAATCCTTCAGCAATCCTGAACGTCGTGCGTAATCGTTTATTGTACGTGTCACAGCAGCGCGCAGACCTGTAAGATGGGTACCGCCATCAATCGTGTTGATCGTGTTGGCGAACGCATAAACAGACTCGGAATATGCATTAGTGTATTGAATAGCCGCATCTATAGTGCTGCCATCCACCATCTTTTCAACAAACACAACCGGATGAATGACCTGGCGGTTGCGGTTCAAGTAGCGCACAAAGGAAGGGATCCCGCCCTCAAAATAAAACGTCATCTCACGGTCAATGCGCTCATCCAGAAAGCAGATCGTTACACCATGTGTGACAAATGCCATCTCCCGGAAGCGTTGCACTAAAGTGTCATAACGGTAATCCAAGTTCCCTTGGAATATCTCTGGATCGAATTTGAATGTTATAAGCGTACCGGTACGGTTTGGAAGAGCTTTTCCGATCACCTCCACCGGTCCTGTTGGATAACCGCGTTGGAACCTTTGGTAATGTGTTTTCCCGCCTCGCCAAACTTCCACTTCGCACCATTCGGACAGGGCATTGACAGCCGAAACGCCCACTCCGTGCAAGCCACCAGATACTTTATAGCTGCCACCTCCGAACTTGCCGCCGGCGTGTAAGACGGTCATCACGACTTCCAGGGCAGACTTTTTCGTTTGAGAATGTATGTCAACCGGTATACCACGCCCATTATCTATAACAGTCACGCTGCTATCAGGATGAATAACGATGTCAATCCGATCACAAGCGCCAGCTAAGGCCTCATCTATCGAATTATCAACAACCTCATAAATTAAATGGTGCAGCGCCTTAGTATCAGTGCCGCCAACATACATACCTGGGCGGCGCCGGACAGCTTCCAAACCCTCTAGGACCTGAATATCTTTTGCATCATAAGATTTATTGTCTTCGTAAGACACAAATCCCTCCAATAATCAAATAAATTTTAACTTCCAGTTTCGTAATATTAATCATTATCATCGCAAGATGAGTGCTAACTATTACTTTATGAAGAAGACAATTTCGCCTGTTGGTTCAAATCGTGGACCCACTGGTCGGCGTCATGATAATAAATAAAGCTGGTCGCCAGCAAACTTGTTGCCACAAATGCATGACCAATTATACCAATCATCGCCAACCAGGACGTCTCCGGTGGTACTTTCCAGAGCAAATCCAACCCCACACTGATAACCACAAACACCAGAACCAACAATCCGGTTGTTGGTATAGTTTGACGTGTTAATCGTATGCTATCTCGGACGGACGTCCACATCACACGCTGATTAACAAAGATCCCATGAGGAGAGAAAAATAATGGCAGCAGCCACCACAACAATATTCCGCTAAAGATCAAGATGAAAAAAAAAGAAAACCGCTCAAACCCCAAACCACTCAACAAAAGAATAGAAAGGAAGCAGCTAAACGGGAGGATGGTCGCTAGGAGTAGAAAAAAACCAAAAATAGTCAGCAACAAGACCTGTACACTTGCCCACGGCCATCGCTGCATCGCCTGACGCCAAAGGATTTTCCCTGAGATGGCAGCCTGTGAGACAACCGAAAAATACAGCGTTCCAATGAGTAAACCGACCAACACAAAAAGTATACTGATAAAAAAAGCAATACGGAGGGAAGATACTTCAAATACCATCGGCATACCAAAAGGCACTTCAAAGGGAGATCTGGAAACCATCAAGCTGGGAATACCCACGGGCAAGGTGCGCAGGATGCTGAGCACATTAAATTGTTCAGCAAAAACCATCCAGATTTGACGGCTGATCTGGAGTGTTTCATTTAGATCGCTTGATCCCATCTCGGGTAAGACCATAGCCCGGTCAAGAAAGGACTGGATCAGACCTGAAAGCCGCAATCTTGGCCCAAACCATAGCAGTAAATCCAGGCTTATTGAAAAGAGAATCAGACCGACATGATTGCTGACAGTATCAAAACCAGCCATCAGAGATTTCGTCAAGCTGGGGGGGACAGGCACAGCATGTAAATTTTGGGTGTTCATCACTAGGTTAAATTTTACCATACGGGCATCTATTTAATGCACTTGTTAACCGTCTCATAATTTTGTTGAATTGCGATTATTAGTAACTCGTGATTGATATTAATTTGAAGCTTAACCTGTTTGAAGCTTAACATGTTTGAAGCTTAACCTTGACGATAGGACCCATTATCGGTAAAATTTACATTTAATTTCTGATTAACAAAAGAATGGGCTGAAATGTAGCTATTTGTGAACGTTTTCCACAAGTAATTTCGTGCAACACGGAAACACAGCCTAAGACTTTGAAAAGGAGGTCTTCCCAACCAAAAAAAAGAAAGTTCGTTTTGATCAATAACCCGTTGTACAAAACAATTAGATACCAAACACACACACACTCCAAGGAGGAGAAAATGAGTAACCGCTTTTTGTATATCCTTTCTGTATTGATCATCGCAAGTATGGTTCTGGCTGCATGTGCACAACCTGCGACTGAAGCACCGGCAGTAGAAGAACCAGCAGCAGAAGAACCGGCTGCTGAAGAACCGGTTGTTGAAGAGCCGGCAGCAGAAGAACCGGTTGTAGAAGAACCAGCAGCTTTTGAATGCACAGATGAGCTCGGATGTCTTGACTACGGACCAGAAGAACCGATCCGCATCGCATCAGCGCTGGTCATCTCCGGACCTAACGCACAGCTCGGTCAAGATTCCCAATACGGCGTTGAGATTGCCATGGACTGGCAAGGTCAAGTACTGGGTCATGACTTAGAACTGCAGGCTGAGGACGATGGCTGCAGCGCTGAGGGCGGTCAGACAGCCGGTCAGAAGATCGTCTCAGATCCCACCATCCTTGGTGTGGTCGGCACAAGCTGCTCAGGCGCAGGCGTTCCTATGTCACAGGTCATCTCTGAAGCTAACTACTTCATGGTCTCACCCTCCAACACCGCCCCCAGCCTTACAGATCCAGATCAAGCCTGGAATCCCGGCTACTATCGCACAGCTCACAACGACAAAGTGCAGGGCGCAGCCATGGCAGATTACGCTTTCAACGAGTTGGGTTTGACATCGGCAGCCACCATCCACGACGGTGATCCCTACACGGAAGGTCTCGCAAATTCTTTCGCAGAATCCTTCAAAGCAATCGGTGGAGAGATCGTTGAATTCACCGCCATCAACAAAGGCGATACCGATATGCGCCCAGTTTTGACCGCAGTCGCTGCTGCCGGTCCGCCCCAATTCCTCTACTACCCGATCTTTATGCCAGAATGCGCTTTCATGACCAAGCAGGCTAAAGAAGTCGATGGCTTAGAGGAAACAGTCTTGTCGGCTGCAGATGGCTGTATATCCGCCGACGCTGCAGAATCTATTGGTGAAGATGGTGTGGGTATGTTCTGGTCTGGACCGGATATCGCTTTCGCAGGCGAAACATATATAAAATTCAAGGCTGATTACAAGGAGAAATACGGAAGCGACACGCTTTCGGTTTTCCACGCTCACGCTTTCGATGCTACCAACATGATCGTTGCCTGCGTCGAACAGGTTGCAGTCCAGGACGATGACGGCACGCTCCATATCGGGCGCCAGGCAATGCGTGACTGCCTTGGAGCCACATCTGGCTTTGAGGGCATCACTGGCACCCTCACCTGCGACGAATATGGTGACTGCGCCGATCCCAAGATTTCAGTCTCCACTCTCGAAAATGGAGAATATGTGAAAATCTGGCCGGAAGAATGATCCGTCAGAGTCATAAAAAAAGATTGCTACACTAACACAAATGGGGGATGGGTACCAAAGGCAACTTTGGTCCCATCCTCCCCTATTTTTAAATACCTCCCCCTATTGAAAGATAGGAGACGAATATGCGTCAACGCCTTCAAGACCTCGATTGGATCGGATTATATCTATGGGTACTTCGAGCGGCAATAATAATCCTGGTCGTCTGGGGTACCATTGCGACCATCATCGATAATCCCTATTCTCCGCGTCAATGGATAGACCTTATCATTTTTGGTATCGCTCAGGGGAGCATGTACGCCCTGATAGCGATCGGGTATACCCTGGTCTACGGTGTGCTTTTTATGATCAACTTCGCGCATGGCGAGTTTTTTATGTCAGGCATTATGACAGCCACCGTATTTGTAGCCACCCCTCTAGCTGCCACCGGTTTTATGAACCGCCAACCCCTTTTGAGCTTATTATTGATCGCAGTGGTAGCCATGGTCGTTTCTATGAGCATCGCAGTTCTCACTGAACGAGCCGCTTACCGTCCCCTGCGGAAAGCGCCGCGTCTGGTGCCGCTGATTACCGCTATCGGGGCATCATTCTTTTGGCAGTATTATTTCCGGGGATTATTCGGTTCGCAAGTAATTCCTTTTCCTGTACCCGATGTCATGAAAGGCACCGCTTCGATACTGGGGGTAGAAATATTAAAAACCCAACTGACTGTTATCGTTGTCACAATAATAATGCTCATCGGTCTCAATCTTTTCATCATGCGAACCAGAACCGGAAAGTCAATCCGAGCGGTCGCGGAGGATAAGGACACCGCTGCTTTAATGGGCATCGACGTCGATCGCGCGATCACCATAACCTTTGCCACGGGTGCATCTATGGCGGGTATTGCTGGTTTGCTCTACGCTCTGGTTTTTACGCAGGTTCATTTCTTTATGGGTTTCTTCCCTGGGCTTAAGGCATTCACCGCCGCCGTTTTGGGTGGAATCGGAAGCATTCCTGGTGCCGCTGTTGGGGGATTGTTCCTGGGCTTAATCGAGTCAGTCGGTCCAAGCCTCTTCCTACAAGGATTAGGTATCCCCGCTCCCCACCAGCTCAAAGATGTGATCGCATTTGTGATGCTCGTGCTGGTGCTGATATTCCGGCCTCAGGGTATCTTGGGTGAACGATTGACTGAGAAGAAAGCATAAGGGAAGATTAAAATGTCTGAAACCAACAACTTTGACTACCGCATTCCTCTCCAGAACGGTCTAATTGCAGGGGTGGTTGCTCTGAGCGTCAGTGTAATCGGCATGGTCACGCTGTTAGCCCAGCGATATCTAATCGCAGGCTGGCTCACACTCGGTCAAGTTATCCTTTTCATGGCACCTGCCGCGATGAGCTACCTGGCTGCTGGAAAAGCTCCTCAAAACAATAGGGGTATTGCGCTGATTTACGGTTTTCTGACAGGCTTGATATCCGCTCTGCCGCTTGTAGCGTTGATCTTATTGAATGAGGTTATTGACCTGCGTCAATTTTTACCCAATGTCTCACCAGCATTGATCGAAATCCTTACATTTGGTCGTGGAACAGTTGCAGGAAGCCTGTTCTTGATAATAGTAACCAGCGTTCTTGGACTGGTCGCGGCTGGACTTTACCTGCTCCCAGACCGCATCCGAAGACCGATATTCAGCGGCTTAATTTGGACTTTTTTCTTTGGGATGTTCTCCGAAATCCTGTCTGACCGCCTGAGAACTTTTTTCGGCACCGATTTTGCCAAGCTCATAATAGAATCAAAAGCTCTTCGACCGGTTGTCGCCGTAACCATATTTATTGTAACGGCATCTTTGTCAGTTCTGTGGAGCCGGCGTGGGGATAAAGTCAAAGGTCGTATGGCAAAAATGGACACCAAAAGTCAAAACAGAATGCGATACGGCTTGATCATCTTCGGAATAACCCTGATGCTCATCCTGCCGTTACTGCTGGGCACCTATTTATCCGAGGTCATGAATATGATCCTGATATTCGCTTTGATGGGCTTTGGTCTGAATATCGTGGTGGGCTTCGCCGGGCTGCTTGACTTGGGTTACGTGGCTTTCTTCGCCATTGGCGCCTATACGATGGGGGTGCTGACCTCCACAGGAGATCTGGGGGTAGCGGGGATGTCATTCTGGTTAGCGATTCCAATCTGTGTCGCCGTTTCAATGTTAGGCGGCTTATTACTGGGTATGCCAGTTCTGCGCATGCGCGGCGATTATCTGGCGATTGTCACACTCGGATTCGGTGAGATTATCCGCATTCTGGTCTTATCAGATTTATTGAAGCCCTACATTGGTGGTGCGCAAGGTCTGTTGAAGATCAACAAACCCGTGATCGTCGGAATCCCACTCATAAAACCAGACCAATTCTATTACGTCGCCCTGGCAGGCTGCTTGATTGCGGCTTTTATTTCATACCGCCTGAGCCAAGCTCGTCTTGGAAGGCAATGGATGGCTATACGAGAGGATGAAGACGTCGCGGAGGCTATGGGCATCAGACTGGTCAACACCAAACTGCTGGCCTTTGCGATTGGAGCGGCCTTTGCCGGTCTGGCAGGTGCAATCTTTGCCAGCAAGCTTACTTCCATCTTCCCACACAGCTTCAACCTGCTGATATCAATTAACGTTTTGTGCATGATCATTGTCGGTGGTATGGGCAGCTTGCCGGGCGTCATTTTAGGTGCCCTGGCTCTGGTCGGTCTCCCTGAACTGCTGCGAGAATTTGCTGAATTTCGCCTTTTAATGTACGGTATAGTGCTTATCGTAATGATGCTCGCCAAACCGGAAGGTTTGTGGCCGTCCGCAATACGCAAGCGTGAGCTGCATGTGCATGATAACGAGGACTACGAGGATTATCCGGAAGCGATGGCTCCTAGAGCGGAAACACGAGACCCAGGGCTTGAAGGACCCTCACATCTTTAAGAATTGGATTCAAGTACATGGTTTTATTAAAATTCAGTTTCAGAAAAAGAGGTTTAGACGATGGCCATCTTAACCGCTAAAGAGGTCACCAAACGGTTCGGCGGTTTGGTGGCGGTTAATAAATATGATTTTGAGATCGGTGCAGAAGAAATAGTCAGCATTATTGGTCCAAATGGCGCCGGCAAGACCACTTTCTTCAACTGCCTGACAGGTTTTTACCAGGCGAATGAAGGAGATATGCTGTTCCTCGGGCAGAGATTGAATGGGCGTACTCCAGACCAAATAACCCGAATGGGTATTGCGCGTACTTACCAGAACATACGCGTCTTTCCTGCCATGACGGCGATTGAAAACATTCTGGTAGGTGAAGACCCCAGGCTTAAGACATCATGGATAGAAGCCGTAATCAAGACAAAGAGATATACAAAGGAAGAAGAAGAAGCCGTAGCAGAAGCCAACCGGCTGCTCGAGTACGTTGGTTTGACAGGCATGGGAGACCAGCTCTCCCACAACTTGCCCTACGGTGCTCAACGTCGATTGGAACTGGCGCGCGCCCTTGCCAGCCAGCCCACGCTCCTATTACTCGATGAACCCACCGCAGGCATGAACCCCCACGAATCTGCAGAGATGATGCACTTCATCAAAAAACTGCGCGATGATCTCGGCATCACGATCTTGTTGATCGAGCACGATATGCGGGTAGTTATGGGGATCAGCGAGCGCATCTCTGTCCTCGACTTTGGATCCAAAATCTGTGAGGGAACTCCAGCAGAAATTCAATGCAATCCAAACGTGATTGAAGCATATTTGGGACGCGGAGCCGCTACAGGTTTAAGCGAAACTCCGGAAAAAACAGTGGCATAGATAAGAGAAGAAAACCATGGCAATGTTAGAAGTCCAAGATATCCACGCCTATTATGGCAACATCCAAGCCTTAAACGGCATTTCTTTAACCGTTGAAGAGGGCGAAATCGTCACCTTGATCGGAGCCAATGGAGCAGGCAAAACCAGCACATTGCGAACGATCAGCGGGCTGCTTCCACCTCGCAAGGGAAAGATAACACTTGAAGGTGAAGACCTATTAAAATATAAAGCCCATGAAATTGTATATAAAAGGGTTGCTATGGTACCAGAGGGGCGCGGTATCTTTGCCAGGCTCACTGTTGCGGAGAACCTGGATATGGGAGCCTTTTCCCGTGACGACAAGGACGGCATTGAAGAAGACCGTGAGCGGGTATACGAGTTATTCCCCCGAATGAAGGAGCGTATCACTCAGGTTGCCGGCACCTTATCGGGTGGTGAGCAGCAAATGTTGGCAACTGGACGTGCCTTAATGACCCACCCTCGCTTGCTCCTTATGGATGAACCGTCTATGGGTCTTGCACCCGTCCTGGTGGAGAGTATTTTCGAGACCATACAAGAGATAAACAAGGAAGGGACAACGATCTTACTTGTCGAGCAGAACGCAACCATGGCATTATCTGTCGCCGACCGCGGCTACGTCGTGCAAACCGGTGAAATCGTCTTGCACGATACAGCCGCCAATTTACAGCAAAATGAGATGGTGCAGAAAGCTTACCTTGGAATCGATTAAATCAATTAATTTATCTCGATCAGCATCTCCTAAACCGGATTATGTATGGTAAATGCAGTGGTGATAAAACGTTCCCACTGCATTTTTTGTATCCAGCAAGGAGTTTTTTGTGAAGGATCACAGTGAATTTGTCATTATCGGCGGTGGGATAAACGGGGTCAGCACAGCATTTCATTTAGCGAAACACGGTGCTTCTATAGCTCTGCTTGAAAAGGATTTTATTGCCTCTGGACCGACCGGTTTATCCAGCGCGATTGTGCGCCAACATTATTCCAACCCGGTCACAGCGCGGATGGCACTCCATTCATTACACGTCTGGCAAAACTTCCCTGAAATCGTAAATGAAGAGCCAGTATTCACCCAAACCGGTTTTATGATCGGTGTACGACCGGAAGACGTGCCAGGTTTAAAAGCCAACATAAGACTTCAGCAATCCGTGGGAATCAATACGGAGTTCATCCCTGTTGATGAGATGCGTAAATTAGAACCCCACCTCGATCCCACGGGTATCGGTGGCGGCGCCTATGAACCAGAAAGTGGTTACTGCGATCCGGCTGCGGGGGCGAATGGGTTCGCGCAAGCAGCAAAACGATTAGGAACGAATATCAGAACTGGTGTTAGCGCTACCGGGTTCGAAATCCGGGGCGGAAAAATAACGGGCGTGAAAACCGATCAGGGAATGGTTCCGGCTGATGTTGTAATCCTCACTGCTGGTCCATGGAGTCCAATACTGCTGCGTAAAATCGGAGTTCAGGTTCCTATTATTACAGCTCGAGTAAAGACCGTACTTTATCGTCGTCCAGACGATCTTGAACGCCACGCAATATGGGCAGATTTTATATCTCAGGTGTATCTGCGCCCCGAGAGCGGGTCCTTGATGCTGGTTGGATCTATCTCTCCGGAAGAAGAAACCGTAGATCTAGTAGCAGACCCAGATAACTACAACGAAAAAGTAGGCATAGACATCATATCCAGTTTCGCCGAACGAGTCGTCACTCGTTACCCTGCCATGCAACGCAGCCACGTATCGAGCAGTTACGCCTCCCTTTACGACATCACTCCCGACTGGCACCCCATAATGGATGCAGTTCCAGGTGTGGATGGACTTTACCTCTGTGCTGGAAGCAGCGGTCATGGTTTCAAGCTTGCACCGGCGGTCGGTCAGATGATGGCTAAGCTCGTGCTCGAAGGCAAACAGCCGGG
>JAUWPO010000125.1 GCA_030611505.1 Chloroflexota bacterium | reverse complement strand
CATTCCCCCGGGACCCTGGCGGCGAGAATTGGTTAACGGTCAGTCAGTCATGCTGCCAGATGGTCGCCAGATACATCCAGATCAGGTGCTCGGTCCCGAACGACCTGGTACTCTTTACGTGCATGTCGGTGATGTCGGACGTACGGATGATCTACTAGACGTATGCCGCAACGCTGATCTATTGGTGATCGAGTCCACCTACTTGGAAGACCAGGTCGAATTAGCCCATCAATTTTCGCATTTAACAGCCCACCAGGCTGCCGATCTTGCTCTGAAATCTGGAGTCAAAAATCTTATCCTGACACACATATCTCGCCGTTATCGCGAGCGCGATGTCCTGGCTGAGGCGCGCTCTGTCTTCCCCAACGTATATGTGGCACGCGACTTCGATGATTTCCAGGTTAAACGAGGAGATCTACACAAGATCAATTTGCTCGATCCAGGTCAGCGCCGCAAATAAGTATCCAAAACTCAATATAAAATCGAGCTCTTTAGTATCCTCAAGCAAAACGCTCTTCCTTCCAGACATCCGCCTGATTGTGATAACCGGCCTGTTCCCAAAAGCCTAGGCGGTCTTCGGTCAAAAACTCCAACCCCCGCAGCCACTTTGCTCCTTTCCAAAAATAGGGGACTTTCAAATCATTTCGAGCGAGTATGCTTCCTACAATACCTCTTAACGGATAGCCGTGTTCTAGCGTGAGTGGCTCTCCGTTAAAATGCGTCGCCAATAAGAAATTTTCTGATAAAACGATCTCCAGGGGCAGGTTTGTATTGTAGCCATATTCAGCGTGCTGGATAACATAGCGCGCTTCTGGTTTAGGCCGGATAAGTCCCTCCTCAACGAGTGTGCGCACTGAAACACCTTCCCAGGAAGTGTCAAACTTACTCCAGCGGGTTACACAGTGAATGTCCATTAACAGACTCGTACGGGGCAATTGGGAGAATTCGTCCCATGTCCAACGCACTTCACCTTCAACCTCACCCCAAACATGCAAATCCCAGGTCGCAGCGTCGAAACTAGGCACTGGACCATAATGCAGGACTGGGAACTTACGAGTCAACGATTGTCCCACCGGAAGGCGACCTTCATCCGCAATTCGTTGTTCCTCCTCTTTACGCCGGAAAATGCGGTCCATAATTTTCACCTCCAAAATTGCTGGAATTATATCAGACCCACTGCGTCCGTTTTTTTGTAAGTTTATCTTGGAAGATGGATGGGCGGCAATCCAACTACCACCGATCCTAAGTCGGATTCTTATTCACCTAAGCTAGGCTAATGTTTAGCCTAATTTAACCGTCTTACGAACGGGCTTAAATAATTAAGCTTTCTCCCGGCTGTAATACATGCACTTCAGCGTCCGTTTCGGAACTCACTCGATCCGCCCAGGCGTCAGCATCTTGTTGAATTAATTCCCAGGTATTGTAATGCACAGGCACAACGTGCTTGGGTTTGATCAGTTGCACCGCTCGCAGCGCATCATCCGGTCCCATGGTGAAATTATCACCGATGGGCAGCACTGCCAGGTCGATGCCCTGCTCGCCGATCAAGCCCATATCCCCAAACAATCCCGTGTCACAAGCCAGGTAGATTTTTTCGCCATCACCGGTAGTAAGCAAGAAACCGGCTGGATTACCGCCGTAAGAACCGTCCGGCAAACCCGATCCGTGCAGTGCCAGAGTAAGCTTCAGATAACCGAAGGGGTGCTGATAACCGCCTCCCAAGTGTTGGGCGTGAGTTACCACCCCCTGGCTGTTTAACCAGGTGGCTATCTCGTAGTTGCTGATCACCAGAGCTCCGGTTCGTTCGGTAATGCTGACCACGTCTCCTATATGGTCCCTATGCCCATGTGAGATCAGGATAAAATCTGCTTCCGCCTGGTCGGCGGACATGCTGGCCACGGGGTTATCGGTGAAATAAGGGTCTATTAAAACCTTGTACCCACCAGTCTCCAGACCTAAAGTTGCGTGCCCGTACCAGGTAAACTTGAAACTCATTTCTACCTCCTCAATCACCTGTACTGTAATATTGGTCGTCTTTAGTATAGACGAAATCCGAGATTATAGTCAATTCTTTTCTTCCATGACCATCACTGTTTCCGGTGAGCCCGCAGGTACTTGAGTAAAGGAAAAGAAATACCCCCTGGTATTATCATTATCAAGGCATGTTGTCTTGTATATGTTCCTGGAAAAAGTCCTGGGCAAGTTTTCTGGAATCCTGAGAGCTTTTGGCGCTTAATACTTGTGCGCTCAGTTCTCTGGCTTCAGTGAGATCTATGGCGCGAAGAACTGCTTTGGCACGCGGTATTCCACCGGGGTTCATGCTGAGTTCATCCACACCCAGACCGACCAATACCGGCACGGCAAGTGGATCGCCTGCCAGCTCACCGCACACACCCACCCATTTACCATGTTGGTGAGCCGCATCGACTACACCACGGATAAGACGTAGCACGGCAGGATGCAAAGCATCAGCGAAAGCCGAAAGCGCCGGGTTGCCGCGCTCTGCTGCCAGAGTGTACTGGGTCAGGTCGTTTGTGCCGATGCTGAAGAAATCTATATGAGGGGCTAACTCCGGGCTGAGCAACGCCGCTGATGGAATTTCAACCATGATACCGGTTTCAATCGGCCAGCAATGCGGCAAGCCTTCCGCCTGCAAGGACTCGTGAGCTTGCTCCAATAAGCGGCGCGCTTCCAACACTTCATCGAGATTCGCCACCATAGGAAACATAACCCGGTAAGGAAATCCCTCTCCCGCTCGTAGTACGGCTCTTAATTGGGTTAAGAATAAATCCGGATTAGCCAGTGATAGGCGGATGGCGCGCACTCCGAGAAAGGGGTTGTCCTCGGCGGGCAAGGTCAGGTATGGAAGTTCTTTGTCGCCACCCACATCGAGTGTGCGCAGGATTATGGGTCGCTCAGCACCTCCATCCGTGGACATGGCTGCACCTATCTGGAGCAGAATTGCCACTTGCTCTTCCTCTGTCGGCGGCGTAGCGCGGGTCAAATAAAGGAACTCGCTGCGCAGCAGCCCTACCCCCTCGGCACCATTACGAACCGCCGCCTCAGCATCTGCCAGGCTGCCGATATTGGCAGCCACCTCAATACGATGCCCGTCCCGCGTAGCAGCCGGTTCATGGCTGGAGGATAACAATCGCTCACGCTGCGCTAGCCACTCTTCCCGCCGTTTCTCGATATTCTCCCTCACATTTTCGGGTGGATCCACCCAAATATTTCCACTAAAGCCATCAAGAGCCAAAAGGGTGCCGTCTTGAAGTTTTTCAAACACGGCGCTAACTCCAGATATAGCCGGGATTCCCAGCGCTCTCGCAAGGATCGCAGTGTGTGAGGTGGGTCCACCCCCCACCGTGATCAAACCCAGTACCTGGCTCATATCCAATTGAGATGTCTCGGTTGGGGTAAGCTCTTGAGCGAACAAAATGACTGGCTCAGCGAACTCGATTTCCGGCACTTCGGTTTTTTCAGCCAAGGCGAATAATACCTGGTTACCCACATCCATTACATCTGCGGCGCGCTGCTGGAGATACGGATCCTCTAAATCCCGGTAATTTTGGGCAATTTCCCTGATTTGCTCATCCCAGGCGGCGGCTGCATTTTTGTGATCTTCAAAAATCAAATGGCGTGTTTTGTCAAGCAAATCCGGGTCTTGCAGGATGAGCAGGTGAGCGTCGAATATCGCTGATTCAGCCTCTCCCAGGTCGATGACCAACTGTTCACGTCTACGACGGATGGCTTTGTGGGTAATCTCCAGTGCACGTTCCAAGCGCTGCCATTCCCGAATTGGATCTTCAGCACTCTCCTGCGGGATATGCGGAAGCTGTGGATGATAACGCCAGATTGGACCCAGAGCAGCTCCCTCGGAGACCGGGACAGCCTGCAGTGCGCCTTCCTCTTGAAATTTCACTGGCGCGATTACCTGAGGTCGTGGAGCTTCAGCCTCAATGGGCTCACCAAAATTTTCATCGACAAGGTCACTCAAGGCTCGTAGGGCTTCACTCGCTTGCGGACCATCCGCCGATACAGCGATTTGGTGATCTCGAACAGCCCCTAAAGTAGCCAGAGCGTTCAAGCTCCTGGCGGAAACCGGACCCTTTCCAGTGGTCAGGTTTTTCACTCGAACCTGGGCATTGAAGCCCGCTGCGGTCTGGACAAAACGAGCCGCCGGTCGAGCATGCAGTCCATACTGATTCTTCAAGGTAAGAACGACTTCTTCAGCTCCGGGTTGAATGACCTGTTCTGTACTGACAACCCCAGCAGGGAAACTGGTCTCAGCTCCGGTGAGTTGTTCAATCTTGGGAATCAGTGATGTCTTCGCTTCCTGGTAGATGGTCGCCAGATCGCTTCCCAGACCGACCTGCACACCCGCAGCAATCGCTCCTTCAACAAAAGGCGCATCACATAAGCGAATGTGCTCTTTCATCTCTGGGGGCAACAAATCTAGAGCCATGTCAGCGCTGAGGATGGCACTGCCCAAATCCATCAGCACCAGCACACCATCTGGAGAATAAACCGACTGGATGGCTTCTGTGATTTCAACGGCGTCAGTGCCAAAATCCTGGCGTGCCGGTCCTACACCAGCAGCCACTGCTATTGGGATATCGGTCGCTGTAACCTGGCTGACAAGCCCAACCAGGGCATCCGCCAGGGCACGGCTGTGGGATACAAAAACCAGACCGACCATATGCTCTCCACTACAGTTTTTTCTTTATGCTAGTGATGCCACCGTAAGGGCAAGCCAGATGCCGTAGATAATTGCCGTAGCTCCTACCAGCGCCAGGATCCAATTGATCAGCCGCGTGGATCCCTTTGAAGGATTTAAATCCAGGATAATGCTGCGCACTCCAATCAGGGCGTGGGGAACGACGGTCACTAAGAAAATGATCTCCATCAGAACAACCAGCGGGTTGGAAAAGTAAGCGATCACATCTTCATATCGCATCAGCCCGCCTTCGGGGAGGTAATGATTGACAATTAAGTGAACGCTCAATACGAGCACAATTACCAGACCCGTGACCATCTTGAGGAACCAGAGCCAGGTATTCTGACCAGATTTTGGAGGGGATATTGAATTGTTCATCTTTAATCCTTCTTCCTAATGTATGCTCGAATTGATCATGCAGTGAACATGCTGATGGCAAAGATAATGCTGCCGATAACTGCTATAGCCATCACAACATACCATAATTGCTTTTGATAAGGGATGGCAACGCCAAAACTTGTCAATCCGACCCGCAGACCGTTCAAACCGTGGTATAGAGCGGCGGCAACGACTAACAACTCACCGAATATGAACAGAGGATTGTGTGCAAGTTCAATGAAACTGTTGAAGGCTTCAGGACCCAGGGTCAAAGTCCCCAATACGATCAGATGCATACCCAGATAAAGGACCAAACCAAGCGCCGTTAAACGGTGTAGGACAAAAGCCCAATCTCCAATATCCCGATGGCGAACGTCAAACCACATGAACCAATTCGAAGTGTTTGGTTTATTCTCTCTTTCGCTCATTGGATCGCCTCCTCATATTATTTAGCTATTCCAAAGATCCGTTTCCAGATCACTTGTTTCCGCAATTCCATAATCTTTCCCGCTGGTTCAACGTAGGACGGGCATACCTCGGTACATTCGAAGGCGCTGTGGCAGCGCCAGACGCCGTTCTCGCCTTCTACCAAGGAGAATAAATGCTGATCAGAATCCAACCCATGTTGAAGGGCACCTGCCAGGACAGCCGGTCCAAGATAACCGGAAGTTGTGTTTGCGATCGGGCAAGCACTGATACACAAACCGCATTCGATGCAATCCGCCAAACGGATAATGTCACCCTCGGCGGCTATCTTTACAGGTTTGACACCCGGCTCAGCCGGTTCTTCTGATAGCGGGAGCACCGGTCTGTGTCCAACTTCATCCATGCGAGTGTAAAGCACTCCCATATCTACCGTCAGGTCGCTGATGATGGGAAAGTTGCGCAGAGGATCAACTTTAACCTTGCCACCATCCGCAGTCACATCGCGAATGAGTGTGATGCAGGTAAGCTTCTCCACGCCGTTCACCCGCATTCCGCACGCGCCGCAGGTGGAGTGATGACACGCATGCGCAAATACCAGCGAGCGATCTTGATAAGCCCAAATTCGTTCGATTGCATCAAGGACGTATTCGTCTGGATTAACCTTTATTGTAAACTCGTCGTAATGAGGGGTTCCCTGACCCTTCTTCCGATAAACCAGGAAGGTAACATCCCATTTTGATGTGCTCATGGTAGCTCCTTAATTCTGCAATGCATAGAATTGACGGTAGGAGAGCAGCGGTACCTCCGCCGTCCTGCATTCAACTGAAACACCAAGTTTCTGACATACCATATCGGTCGTCTTTTCCGCCATCATCCTCAGCGTCGTCGCCTTACCACCGGTTATGGTGACAAAACCATCAATCCCATCGTTCTCTTTATGATCAAAGCATTTGAACGTGCGTGCAACGCTTCGTCCAGGGATACCGGCGCCAATGAGAGGTCGCGTCGCAACAAATATCCCGCGCGAATTCGTATTCCTGAGCGTGGGCAGCAGTTCTGAACCACGCTCCAACATCAATTGGACATGTTCTTCATTAACCGGAACATAATCCAAATCCTCAACATCGTACGAAGTGGTGCCCACCACTACCATGCGCCTCTGCGGTAGGACAATATCCCCATCGCTGGGCTCGCATAGACGGTTGATAACACGGCTGACCAGACGTCGATCATAGGCTACCATGACTCCTGGTGTCGGTTGTATAGGAACGTAGGCACCCGCCATTTCAGCAATCTGACCAGACCAGGCACCAGTTGCATTGACTACCACATCTGCAAACAGTTCTCCCCTCTCATCTGCGCTGCGATCCCAAATTTTTACACCCGTGACGGTGCCCTGCCCATCCATCAACAGTTCTGTAACATCCGTGTAAAGGCGGAATATTGCCCCATTCGACTTGGCGGTAGCGGCGAAGGCCAATGCCAAACGGAGCGGATCGAACGTCCCATCGGGCACCGAATACGCTAATAAAATATCCGGGTTCAGGTTGGGCTCTATCTCAAGTGCCTCCTTCGGGGTAAGTCGCTCATAAGGAATGTTACAGGCGTCACATCCTGCTGTCCAGGACTCGCCATACTCAACGTCGTTATCGTCTAATGCGACGAACATGCCTCCATTAGGTTCGATTACCTGAGGGACGATTTTGCGCAGGATCCAATTTTCCTCGATACACTCGATTGCCGATTCTTGATCCTTTACACAATAGCGTCCCCCACAATGCAACAAGCCGTGAGTGCGCCCTGAAGTACCATTAACGATCGGTCCCCGCTCAACGACGGTTACCTCAAAGCCTCTTAAGGCTAAATCGTGAGCCGTGGCGACACCCGTGAACCCTGCTCCAATAACAATCACGTGTGGTTTGCTCAT
>JAUWPO010000114.1 GCA_030611505.1 Chloroflexota bacterium | reverse complement strand
GCTTGAGATGTTGAACCATCGAAGGATGTGGCTCGATATGGTTGGTGCAGGGGTGTTGCCTCCTCAAGGTCTGACAGCATGTTCCCCAGGCGGGCATCGATGTTCACGAAGCCGTAAGGCATCTGGCGGGTATAATTTTCGGGGGCATAGGTCCAATTTAACGGTGCGGTTAATGAATTATCTGTGGCGTACTGGAATGGCAATTTTGAGGTCAGTAATAACGTGCCGGGCTCGATATCGGGCGCTCTCCAAACGAGCTGCCAGAAGAAAGCTTTCTGGAAATTCCAGTCCCGCATATAACTTAACCCGGTTTGAAAGTGCATCCCAACCGAGAGACCTACGATGACAGCAAGGATCAATGTGCTCTGGAGTCTGGTCCTCGTTATTAAGAAAACCAGACCAACTAACAGCAATGCAGCCCCGAGCATCATCATCAGGGTGAATCGATCCCAGGGGAAAAATAGATCCATCTTAAGATTGGTCGCCCAGATTGGCCAACCCCCGATAATTAATGAGTATATTCCCAGGAGGATGGCTTGATATTCCCACCGTAAGGAGGAACTCTGCTTGGGTACATCTTCTGTCTGTACGTCTGAGCGTAGTTTTAACATAAAGAAAATCGTCAGAGCGGATGTAATCAGGATAATTCCGACGATGACCAGTAGAATGGTTGTCCGGTATGCTAATAGTTCCTGGGGGTTAATTGTCTGTATCCAAGCCAGGACACTCGATTCAAAAATATCCAGGAAAATTGTCCTTGTCAGGTCCACGATTGTGGTAATTGGATTTGTGCGCAGGTCGTTCAGGAGGGTAATTTGCCCTCTGGGTGTTTTGTTCGTCATTCGCCATAACAGGAATAAGAGCAGGATGAATATGTATGGCAGCCACCGTTTGAGAGAGAGTGAAAGGCGAGTTCTAAAACTTTCTCTTTCTTTGTCGTCGGTGAGTAATAATATTACAGGTCGCAGGAGTTCTAGACCGACGTAATATTCTAAAGTGAACAGGGTCATGGCTGAAGTAAACAGCGACGTCAGGATCAGGGGCCAAAACCACCTGGGCTTACGATAAGCCAGGATCATAGTTCCCAGAGAAAGCAAAAAGATGGTCAACATAATGAACATATGGCTGTACGTAATGGGAATTAACTGCTGTTTAAAGCCCGGATAAACTACAAACAAGAAGGCAATCCAGGTCACTTTAATGATTCGCCTGGGCCATATTAATCTTAAAACCCACCAAAGGGCTACGCCGCTTAACCAGCGGGTGATGATGGCGAACAGGTGCCAGGCAAGCATTGATTCACCCATAAGCCAGGTGGTAAGCATGAATATCCAGCCAAGAGTCGGTCGGTCAGTGGTAAATACGTCGGGAAATACAGTTGGACCAAAGAAATGTATAAACCATAAGGAGGGCCAGTCATCCCAATACAATCCTAACTTTGGGATCAGCGTCCCGAAGCTAATTATGCATAAAGCGAGCAAGGCAAAAGGCACAGTCCAGGTCGGAAATTTATTTTTTTCCATTGGAGGTTAACAATACCGCGATGGGATTTTCAATTTAAATTATCTTCCACCCACTTAGGGACGCCTGCCAGGGATTCCTCCAGCTTACTGGCATCTTTACCGCCAGCCTGGGCTAAGGTCGGACGTCCACCCCCGCCGCCTCCTAAAGGTTGGGCGACGAATTTCACCAGTTGACCAGCGTGCAGGCCGCGTTTAACTAAATCTTCGGTGATGGCTGCGATAATGAACGGCTTTCCGTCGCTGCTCACTGAGGCCAAGACTGCCACACCGCTGGGATTCCGTTCTCGAAACTTGTCGGTCAAGAACCGCATTGTGTCAGTATCCGCTTCGGATAATATTGCTGTCAGGACTGGCACGCCTTGAACAGTCGGCACGCGTTCAAGATGTTCAAGGAGGGTCAGCATAGCCTGGGTCCGGCGCAATTCGCTAACCTTTTTACGAATTTCAGCGTTCTCTGCCACCATTGCCTCTATCTTGTAAGGCACTTCTTCTGGGGTGGCTGCCAATATACTGGCTGACCGTTTGAGAGCCTTGATTTGCCCCTGAGCCAGTTCGTAAGAAAATCGTCCCGTCACGGCTTCAATCCGGCGGATGCCAGCGGCAGCGCTTCCTTCACTGGTAATGAAGAATAAGCCGATGTCACCGGTCTCCTCCACATGGGTCCCGCCGCACAATTCGTTGGAGAACACTTCCGGTTCACCGATGGTGATATTACGGACAGTGTCAGCGTACTTTTCGCCAAACAGGGCTGTCGCTCCCTCATCAATGGCTTGTTGGAGAGGTTTGTATGCGATGCTTAAAGGATAGTTGCCTAAAATGGCGCGGTTAACGCCACTCTCGATTTGTTCAAGCTGTTCGGGTGTGACGGCAGATGGGTGGGTGAAGTCGAATCGCAATCTGTCAGGCGCTACGAGAGACCCAGCCTGGCGGGCGTGTTTACCAAGGACAGCGCGCAGTTCGGCGTGCAGCAGGTGCGTGGCGGTGTGGTTGCGGATGATATCCCTGCGGCGCGAGGCGTCTACCTGGGCGATGGCTGGATCGCCTACTCGAGGTTTCCCGCGCACCACTTCCCCTACGTGGACGATTATGCCAGCCGAAGGTTTGCGCATATCTGTCACCCGGATTTCCCACTCCCCTGCGATCTTGGAGATGATCCTGCCGGTATCTGAGACCTGACCACCGGCTGCAACGTAAAAATCGGTTTCCGGCAGCAGGACTTCTACATGATCCCCAGTTTGAGCCCCGGATATCAGTTCACCGGCGTGCATTAAAGCTAGCAATTCTCCTTCAGTCTCTAACCCGCCATAGGGGTTGTATACGACACCATCTGAACTGAGTTTGCCTTGGCTAATAAGTTCCCCTGACAAGTTCCGGTAAACCGCCACATCTTCGCCCCCCAGCGGACCAAAAGATTCTCCTGCTCCAGAGACCAGACGGTGTCTTTGCATTGATTGGTGAAAACCGGCTTCTTCGACGTCCATTCCGCGTTCGCGGGCGATATCCTGAATTATCTCAAGCGGCAGACCATAGGTGGCATATAATTCGAATGCCAAATCACCTGACAGGACTTGCCCCCCGCCAGCGGCTAATGCATTAAGTTGATTCTCCAGCTTGGTCACGCCGTGCTCCACTGTGCGCTGGAATTGTACCTCTTCGCGCGTGATAGCGTCCAATATAGCCTCGCGGTTGCTGAAGATTTCAGGGTAGAAACCACCGTAATTATCAATAACTGCTGCCGCGACTTTCGCAAGGAAAGGTTCATCCAGCCCAATATTTGCGCCGAATCTGGCAGCGCGGCGTATGATCATCCGGCAAATATAATTACGACCAACGTTGCCTGGCACGACCCCATCTGCGATCAAGAAAGTGGCGGCGCGGGAGTGATCGGCAATGACGCGATAGGGGGTGATATTTTCTGCACGTTCGGCATCGTCATGACCGGTGAGTTCTTGTACGGTGTCCATGAGTGGGGTAAAGAGATCGGTTTTATAGTTAGAATCGACGTCCTGGAGCACAGAAACAATGCGCTCGAGACCCAAGCCTGTGTCCACGTGTTTGGCAGGTAATGGTTCCAGATGGCTGGGACCAGACCGGTTGTACTGGATGAATACCAGGTTCCAAAGTTCCAGAAATCGTTGGCAGTCGCCATTTACTCTGCACTCGTGAGCGGGTACATCTTGTTTGTCGCAGTACTTGGGGCCGCGGTCTAAGTGAATCTCGGAGCACGGTCCGCAGGGACCGGTTTCAGCCATTTCCCAGAAGTTATCTTTCCGCCCGAAGAACAATATGTGTGCTGGGTCAATGCCGGGTTGTTTTCGCCATGCTTCAACTGCCTCATCGTCTTGAGGAATCTCTCCCAATTCGTCCTTAAAACATGTGGACCAGATATTCTCTTTGGGCAATCCCCATACTTCTGTCAGGAGTTCCCAAGCCCATGCGATAGCCTCTTCCTTGTAATAATCCCCGAAGGACCAGTTACCGAGCATCTCAAAAAAGGTGTGGTGAGTGTCATCACGTCCAACGTCCTCAAGGTCGTTGTGCTTACCGGCGACGCGCATACATTTTTGTGAATTGGCGGCGCGCACATATGGACGTATATCCGTGCCAAGAAAGATGTCCTTAAACTGCACCATACCGGCATTCGTGAAGAGCAGTGTTTGGTCGCCCCCGGGCACAAGCGACGAGGAAGGCACAAAAGTATGTCCGTGTTTCTCAAAGAATTCGATAAAACTCTGGCGAATTTTCGCTCCCGTTAGTTTGGTTGATGGCATTAGAACTCCAGATCGTCTTATGTAAAATGTATTAGCAGTAAGGGATGGGCGTCATTTGCTCGACCGATTCCAACCCAATACGTCAATTTATTAGGATTATACCAAGTAGGGGAATTTATATCACAAAATATACACATGCTTGATTTATTAGGGATTGCCTGAACTCATTGGTTCAGAAATGAATAAAGGTGGTGGGATTGATTCGATGAGGTTAAAATCTGGTCTCGGAGTATGGGGTTGAATTTTCCCCAAAATTTGCTAGAATAAGAGCGACGGAATGTGTATTCGACATTTTTTATATAAGGAACGAAGTATAGGGAACGTTTGGGTTTGCTGGCAGGAAAATGACTTCATACCAGAATCATCCTGATGTTGCTGCAATTGTCCCGGCATACAACGAAGAGGGGCGAATCGGCGCGGTGATTTCCGTCTTGTGTAAGGTTAAAAATCTTGATGAGATAATTATCGTGGATGATGGTTCCACAGACGACACAGCATCGGAGGCACTGCAAGCAGCACATAACGATGCGCGCTTACATGTTTACCAGCATCCAGTCAAACTTGGAAAAGGTCAAGCGCTATTAAAGGGATCACACGCTGCCAGAGCACCCATTTTGGTTTATCTGGATGCCGATTTGATAAATCTAAATCCCGGGCACGTAGAAAAATTAATGGATCCCGTTCTGACTGATCAGGCGGACATGACCATTGGTGTATTCAGGAGAGGTTACTGGCGGACTGATGCAGCTCACTGGATCACTCCCTGGTTGTCTGGGCAGCGCTGCTTGAAAGCCAAATTAATGACGCACGTTTCCCAAGAAGCCGCGCAGGGATATGGGGTTGAAACGGCGATAACGATTGCTGCGCGTAAAAATAAATGGCGTTGCATAAAAGTCCCACTTATAGGGGTCAAGCATCCATTAGGAGAAATTTCGCGTGGGGGCTATCATGGCTGGGGAACGAAAGCTGTGATGTTCTATCAAATCGGTCGTGCCTGGTGCTTAACGAGGGAAGGGGAGAATGCTGTACGGCGTTTATTCCGTCAAGAGCGAGCCGAATGATCCGTCCCCCTAATCTAAGAGTTTTAATTCTACGCAGCCGGTTCTTGCATCCATGAAAAGGTATATATACTTTGCCGTATTTGCGGCCGGGATGACCACACTGGCAATTGAACTCTCTGCCGCGCGCCTATTGGGGGGTGTGTTTGGGACGAGCAATCTCGTGTGGGCCAGTATTATCGGCTTGATCCTGATGTACCTGACGGCGGGTTATATCATCGGCGGACGCTGGGCGGACCGTTCGCCCCATTCAAAAACGATGTTTACAATATTAGCCTGGGGCGCTTTCACAGCCGGTATCGCGCCGTTGATCTCCCGTCCGGTGTTGCGTCTGGCAGCCGATGCTTTCGACCAGCTTCAAGTTGGGGTGTTGTTTGGATCTTTTGCAGCGGTTTTGATATTGTTCAGTCTGCCGGTCACACTGCTCGGCACAATATCCCCGTTTGCTATCCGTCTGTCGATCACTGACCCACAGCATGCTGGCAGGGTTTCGGGGCAAATTTATGCGATCTCCACCCTGGGCTCGTTTGTCGGGACGTTCCTGCCGGTATTGGTCTTGATCCCTTTAATAGGGACCACGCTTACATTTCTGGTGTTCAGTTGTTTTTTGGTCTTGGTGGCACTGGTCGGTTTGTGGCAATCGTCCGGTTGGCGAAATGCGGTTTCTTTGTTATGGATGCCGTTGGCACTGGCGGCGGCGATTATATTGGTATTGGGTAAACCGTTGAAATCGACCAGCGGGCAGATATTTGAGACCGAATCTGGTTACAACTACATCCAGGTGCTGGAAATTGATGGTTATCGTTTGCTGCGCTTGAATGAAGGGCAGGGGGTGCATTCTATGTGGCACCCGACCCAGATCGATTTCTTTGGACCATGGGAGCAGTTCCTGGCAGCGCCTTTCTTTAACCGTCCTCCATATGAGCTGGAACGTGTCGAGCGAATAGCAATTGTGGGTTTGGCGGGGGGCACGCTGGCGCGCCAGGCGACAGAGGTGTACGGACCGGTTCCCATTGATGGTTATGAGATCGACCCGGCGATCATCGAGGTCGGAAGGGATTACTTTGATATGAACCAGCCCAACCTGAATGCAATTCCTCAAGATGGGCGCTGGGGATTGGAGCGCAGTGAGGATAAATACAATGTGATCGCTGTCGATGCTTATCGCCCACCCTATATCCCCTGGCACTTGACAACACAGGAGTTCTTCCAGATCGTAAATGATCACCTAACAGTGGATGGGGTGATGGTTATCAATGTCGGTCAGTCTCCCAGCGACAGGAGGTTGGTCGACGCCCTGGTGGGTACCATAAGCACGGTCTTTCCATCGGTTTACGTGATGGATGTACCGGACTCTTTCAACGCCATGATCTACGCCACTGCCCAACCCACAAAAATCCAAAATCTGTATGACAATCTGCTGTATCTGTATACCAGAGAGGACGTACACCCGATGTTGATCGAGTCAATCCAGCGGTTTGTCCTCAACCAGCAGCCCAAGCCAGAGAGCCGGATCGTGTTCACAGACGACTGGGCGCCGGTTGAATGGATAACGAATAATATGGTTCTAAATTACATCCTCTTCGATGACATGGAAGCCTTGGAAGACTTCCGGTAATCACTGGAATTTGGATAATCCTATGAGCTCTAATGAAGGTCAAAAGAAAAATTCAGCACAACTAGCGCGGATTCTCAGTTGGGTGGTCACTGTACTAGTGCCGGTCGCTTTAGCGCTGGCTGCAGTCAGAGTGGTGATGACCCCCGCTCTGTTACGTTTTGAATACAACCAACCCAATTTTCCGACCGATTCTTACGGGTTTACGATCGAGGATCGTCTGTACTGGTCGCAGATTGCCATGGATTATTTGCTCAACCCGGCTGATATCTCGTTTCTTGGTGATTTGCGATTTGAGGACTCTACGCCGGTGTACAATGCAAGCGAACTGCGCCACATGGTGGACGTGAAGGACACCGTGCGCAATGCGATGAATGTGTGGTATCTCTCGCTGGCAGTACTGCTTATGCTGGGCATATGGGCTAGACGGGGCAGTTGGTGGGACGAATACAGATTGGGGTTAGCACGCGGGGGTTGGCTGACAGTGATTCTGATCGGATCAGTCATCCTATTTGTATTGCTGAGCTTTGGCGTTCTGTTTGTAGCTTTCCACAATGTCTTCTTTGAACCGGGGACCTGGAAGTTCCTTTTCAGCGACACATTAATAAGGCTGTTCCCGCAGCGCTTCTGGCAGGATCTGTTTTTGATTGTTGGGGGATTGTCTCTGGTGGGTGGGCTGGCGCTGGGAATCGGCTTGCGGCGGAAGGCATAACTTGCTAGTGTATCAATTTTCGGAGATTACAAAAAAGGATAGACCGGCATTTC
>JAUWPO010000042.1 GCA_030611505.1 Chloroflexota bacterium | reverse complement strand
TTCGGCTCTCGTTTGGGGTGGAAATTATACCATTCAACCCGACCTTTGAACGAATATTCACTATGTGGAAGTTTGTCTATCTCCAATCTAAGCCAGGTTATTGAAAAGATTTAATTACAAATTCGCTTCTTTCGAGTGGATGCCGGTAGCTCCAGCGGGTCTTGATTTTGCCTCCGGCTCAATTTGCGGCGTTCCATCAACTTCAGTGCAGCGCACCTCAAATGTGTGAGCACCGGCTTCAAAAGGCCAGTCGATGCGCCAAATGACCCAGGTGGTCTCCGAGAGTGGTGAGCGCAGCTTCGCTTCCTGCCAGGGACCGCTGTCCATGCGCACTTCCACCTTCGATATTCCGCGATCTCCCGAGAAGGCTATTCCACCGACCGGTACAATCTGCCTGCCACCGCTCTCAAAAACTGCATTGACTGCTACAGTGTCGATAACCGAGGTTGCTTTGACCTGGGCGACTTCATCCCAGCCGCGTTCAACCCAGTAACCCTCTTCATACTCGTCAGTGACTTCGATCGACGTAATCCACTTGGGCTGTTTCATGCCATATCGGTCAGGGATCCATATTCGCAGTGGGAAGCCGTGTTCGGAAGGCAGTGGATTGCCGTCCCAGTTATAGCAAAACATAATCCTTTCGTCAGAGTTGATCAGATCCAGTTCAACGGTCTCGTAGAATCCATCACCCGAGTTAATCTTGAGGTAGCGAGCTTCTGGCTTCACTTTAGCTTCAGCTAAAACATCCTGCACACTGATACCTTCCCAAAGGGTTGTGCCTATCAAAGATGTTCCAACGCGCCCTGATATACACGATAATGTAACGTATTGACTGCGCTCTGGATATTTACCCTGCAACCCCTCCAGGGTAAGCATGAGTGGAATCTCAACCAACCCGGTGATGGGTAGGTGCCAAGAGCTGCCGTCGATCTCCGTGGGTTCCACCTCGATAAACACCTTATAATGATCTTTTAGCGGGGTGTATTCTGGACGTGTTCCTGGAGCTGGTGTGACTGGATCGTCGAGGTTTGGAAGCTGTTTACCCTCTGGCGAGTCAACCTTATGAGCCATACTATCTTCAAGCTCGGCTTGTCTTCGCGATTGCTCTGACCGTTCTAATATAATGGCGAGACCAGTGCCCACTACCGTTATCGACGCACTGGCTGCGCCCAACGTAATCAGGAACTGTCGGCGATTCAAGCGTTGCACATCACGACTTTCTGTTTCACTTTCGCTCACCGCTTCCTCATATTTAAGAAGTTTGCCTGTTGTCCAGGAAAGCAGCAAACCCCAAATAGCAAACGATCCCACCAACCACAGGATGTTCACGGCCGGGATCAGGTCAGATGTCCCCACTCCAATGCTGACCGCGATCATGGGAAGACCGAAAAAGACTCCCGCCAACAAGCCCCCTGCTATACCGGGCTTCTCATTTCCCTGCGAAGCGTAAACGAAGAAACCCGCCCCGATCAGGGTTCCAAGCACGAAGAAATTAAAAACCGCAATCATCTGCTCGGCAATCTTGGCCGCGTTGGCGACGTTAATTCTAAACAGCCGCAATAGATCGATCATAAGGTCAATCCCAAAAGTAACCACCGGTCCTGGCAGTACTTTGGTGATCCAATTGAACAGATCAAATGGGATGAAAGACAGACCAGCAACCTGGTTTGCCAGGTACATCAAGGCGATCAATGGTGAGGTTAGCAAAGCACCCACAACAATGCCCCAGCCAATATTTGATTTTCGCATTTTTCCTTACCTCCGGATAATTGTTGCCTGTTTGTGATTTCTCAAGTAGATCATCCTGGGAAAATAGTAACATAGAAATTTTGATTCTAATTTATTATAGTAAAGTTGGAGAAAATGGTGTATCCAGATCTTAACGCCCATGTTGTCCAATGATTTCTGAAACGCTACAACCATGATATGCTATTTTATTCTTATTAACTACTTTTTGACCGAAAAGTCTCTCTTATATTTCCGTCCTATTTTGTCTCACAGGATCTGAAACGGTACAATCGAATAAATACCTAAGAATTTTTGAAAGGAAACCTAATGAACAATAAATATATCGTTGTTTTAATAACAGCCCCTTCTAAAGAAATTGGAGTAAAGATTTCTGAAACTCTCGTTGAGAAAAAACTTGCTGCATGTGTTAATATTGTTTCACCTATCAACTCTTTATACATTTGGCAGGGAAAAGTTAACAATGATGAAGAAGTTTTGTTAATAGTAAAAAGTAGAGAAGAACTTTTCGAAAACGAGCTTATACCCGCGGTTAAATCAGTTCATCCGTATGAGGTGCCTGAGATAATCGCATTGCCAATAATTATGGGCTCAAAAGATTTTCTTGACTGGATTCAATCCGAAACAAAATAAAAAAACTATTTCAATTCGCATTCAATAGCAAAAGAGCGTTAGACTTGACAGAGTAAAATAAATTGTAGTTTTTTTTATTAGTTTGATTACAAAATATTAAATCGAGGCGCCTTTCCTTCTTCATGCCCAGTGAATCTGCGGTGCAGATGGGTTACCACAGCATGGAAATAATGGATACAATGGACATCTCTTGATACTTTTTGTGGACTATATGGACGGATTGCTATTCAAAAACACTGTGTAGACACGGTCTAGAGTAACTTTTAATCAATTGGTTTCAGTGTCGAAACTGTTGAATTCTAAATTTTGAACTGCTCTTAACGCCATTTGAGTGTTTTTTTATTTTAGATGTAGTGGATAAGGAAAAGAGTGTGAAATATTGTTTAAACCTGGGACCACTTTCGAGCTATTTCTAATTCGCCGCTATATTGAACTGCACGCTCAGGGGTACGGCTTATTACAACCAATTATGAAATTCTATAACGATAGGAACTAAATACTTCCGATTCAGTTGTTAGGTTTTACTTTTTGATATTCTTTTAAAAAAAAGACCGCGTTCTAAAAAGCCCCACTTTTTTTCACCCTTTTTTATTTCACACGCTCTGAAATGCTGCAAGCAAATGCCTATGCGATGCATGTAGTGAAAGAATAACTTGGGAGTGTTGAGTTGTCAGCCTCAGCAATTGCGTAATTAAACACCACAAGAAGGATTCTAAACGCTAGCTTAGTTTTCCAGTGTATTGATGTAAACTAAAACTTGCCAGATTTCTTCTTCACTCATACTGTTTTTGAATGACGGCATGGTATTTAGACCCTCTGCAATACTGCATACGTAAATATCAGTATTGTTTTGTAGGGTTGTTCGAAACAAGGGGGTGGTAAAGTCGGGAACTCCTGGAATTCCACCTGCTCCATCCTCGCCATGACAACCAACGCATGGTTTGTATATTGTTTCACCTTCAGAAACGGCTCCTTCGTCCTCCCATTCATATGGATTGGTTTGATCCAAATATGAGGCACATTCTGGTCTCTCCACCTGGGTCGGTTCAGGTACAGGAGATGAGATTGCTACATCAGCGTCTATAATTGGGTCGTAGCTAAAAGTGTTGATGTAATCAATCACCTGCCAACGTTCAGCTTGACTCAAGCGCGCCTGCCAGGCTGGCATAGAACCCTTTCCTTGCGTGATCATCAGGTACAAATTACTGGGGGAACGATTCGCCATGAACCTTTGATCAGTGAAATTAGCCGCCCCCAGGATCATGCTGCGACCGTCCTCACCATGACAGGAAACGCAATTGGCATTGTATATTTTCTGCCCATTATCGATCGTCCCTTCATCGGTTGAAAAGCGCCAAACAAAGTAAGCCAGGTCCCATCGCTCATCTGAGGTAAGTTGTTCACCAAAAGCGGGCATATCAGCACCCCGCCCCTCTGTTATCACCTGGTAGAACGAGGATGGAGTTTCACCATGCATATAATCCTGATCGACAAAGTTGCGCGCGTTTGGCACCAGACCGTTTCCATCTGTCCCGTGACATTCGGCGCAATATTCGCCATACGGGGATCTACCGGCTTCAGCTGCTGGCACTCCAGCCGGGTAACTCTCGATCACCGAGGGAACTTTTTCACCCTGCACCAAATTTTGAGAGACCGTCGTCGCCGGTATCAGAGTTGGTATAGGCGTCAGCTCCCCTGGTAAGGATTGTTTGGGGGAGCATGCTGCTAAAGCAATCAATATAATGGAAGACCAGATGACCTGCACGTACAGACGCTTAAGCATAAACTTCTCTCCTTACTACTGCAAACTTCGCAGGTAATTAATTACATCCCACCGTTCGTGCGTGGTCAAATTTTCTGCTAATGGAGGCATCTGTCCGAAACCAAAACTGATAGTGCGAAAGAGCACTCCATCAAACTGGGCAGCAACGTGTGAGACCGTTAAATCACCCGGCGGACGTTCGGTATAGAATTCAACCAGTGAGCCGTCACCTTTACCTGTCTCACCGTGACAAAGCGCGCAGTGAAGAGCATAGAGTAATTCTCCCCGCTTTATTGAAGTTTCATCAACCGGGATGGGGTTTTCTGGAAAGGAGTCAATGGTAATCGATTTTCCATTCGTGGATACGGCTCCTTTTGGTGGGAGTATGCGTGGCCCATCTAAATAATTAACCGCAGGTGAATTTTCCATATCGGTCGGGAATCTAATTTTGACAACCTCATAAGTACAAAACAAGCCAATGAAAAACGGCAGGATCAATAAAAAAATAAACAACACCCCTCGCCGTGCGTGTAAACTCACAACGCCATCCTTTCCGCGCTTTGAATGTGATGTCCGTTGTGGGCTTCCATAATTGTATGAATATCGTCTACCTGGGACTCCAGACATTCGACAAGTACAGCGAGATGTCCGCTGGTAACCAGACGATGATAATATTTATTTTCAAAACTTGGGAAACCCATCTCCCACAACACACCCAAGAATGTCGATACTATGGTGGCCATCATGGTAAAGACAAATATAATCACCGCCGCAGGAGGGCCGGTGATTATAGGTCGCCCCCCGACGGTTAGCGGGTAAAGTGTGGGTGTTCCCACCGCCAGGAATACACCTAATAAGAAGCCGGTTAATGCTCCCACGAGCACAATCACAGGCATTCGCTGCCACTCGCTGTGCCTACCCAGGGCTTGCTCGGGATATGGTACACCCGTCATCACCAGGATGTCCTCTTCGGGGATTTTCATCTCATAGAGTCTATCAATCGCATCAGCCGTGTCGGTCGACTCGTGGAACAAACCCATTAACATGACAGTCTTACCCATACTTTTCCTCAACCATTTTCGTTATTAATAGAAATTCTTCATTCGATTTCCGCTGCAGTTGGAATGAGAAGCCTTCCTATGCGCCGGAGAGTGTAGCGTAAACGACCTTCTTTAATCTCCCATACCGGAACATAGGGGAAGATGCGTGAAAACAGAATATAAAGCAGGGAAAAACCGGCAAACGTCATTGCCACGATGCTGATTTCAACCCAGGTAGGACGGTATGTCCCCCAATTGAACGGTAGATAATTCCGCTGCAAGTCTCCGATTACAATCAAAACGCGCTCGATAAACATTCCTATGTTGATCATAATTGCGAAAGTGAGCAGGAGCACTGGTGTGGTGCGTACTTTTTTGAACATCAGAAAGAAGATGGGCAGCACATTGCAAGTCATCTGCAGGTAAAACAATGGCGCTAATGATCCAATGAATTCTTCGTGCAGCAATTCCATAACGACCGGCTCGTTACCATACCATTCCACTATCAATCCTGCAAACCAGAAGTAAAGCCATCCTAGACCGGCGACCATAACCACTTTCCCCAGGGCGTTGAAGTGTTCCATACGCAGGAAATTCTGCAGTTTCATCCCCCAGCGTACCAGAACAAGAATTGCTGCCAGCGCCGCCAGCCCAGAATAAATCGCGCCAATTACGAAGTAAGGGGCAAATATCGTGCTGTGCCAACGCGGTTGCAGCGTTACAGCAAAATCCCACGAAACGATAGAGTGTACTGAAAGGAATACAGGAATTATGATAATGGAAAAAATATTCAGAGCTCTATGCAATTTGTGCCATTCGGCTTCCGTACCGCGCCATCCCAGCGCCATCAGCCGGTAAAGCTTATAACGCCACCTCACCGTATTGTCTCGTGCCATAGCCATGTCCGGGATCATCGCCAGATACAGGTATAGACTGCTCCCAATCAGGTAAGTGAAAATAGCGATCATGTCCCACATCAGGGGCGATTGAAAATTAGGCCACATGAAACGGTTATTGGGATACGGGATCATCCAATAAAACTTCCACACTCTCCCTAAATGGATGAGCGGAAATAAGCCAGCCATCATCAAAGCAAAAGCTGTCATCGCCTCGGCGCCACGCGTGATCGGTCGCCTCCAATCCACCTTAAAAATGCGTAATACAGCCGAGATCATCGTGCCGGCATGGCTGATACCGACCCAAAAGATGAAAGTGGCGATATAGAATCCCCAGTAAACAGGACGATTGATGCCAGCAACGCCAAATCCCCAGTAGATTTGATATCCCCAGGCATATAAACCCCAGGCGACAATGGCAGCCAGAACCGCTACGATTACCCAAAACCACGGCCCTGTACGGGACATGGGTTCTAGGACAGCCTGATTGATCTCCCAATCTTTCATCGCCTCCAGCAAGAGCCTGTCCTGGTATTCATTGGAAAGGGAGGCGGGAAGTGAATCAGTTCTTGATTTTTCTGGCGCAGGTCCTTTTCCCGCCAAGGGGATCGCTTCAGACATTCGTTTCGCCTCCTTTGAGATAAATCACAGCCGGGCCTGTCCCTAACTCATCTAAAAGACGGAAAGAGCGTCTGCTGCTCGCCAGCTTGCTAGCCAAACTGTCTTCATCTTCCAGATTTCCAAACACAATTGCTCCTGGAGGGCAGGATTGGGCGCAAGCGGGTTGAATCTCACCATCCTCTAAAACCCGGTCCGCCATTTTGGCACCCTCCTCGACCTGCCTAATGCGCTGGATGCAAAAAGTGCACTTCTCCATGATTCCACGCGTGCGCACTGTCACGTTCGGATTTAATTGCTCCTTGAGCGGCTCCGGAAATTCAGGGTCAAACCAGTTGAAAGTACGCACTTTATACGGACAGGCGCTGCCGCAATAACGCGTCCCAATACAGCGGTTGTATATTTGTGCGTTGAGGCCTTCGTCAGTGTGGTAAGTGGCGAAAACAGGACATACGGGTTCGCAGGGAGCTTCGTCACACTGTTGACAAAGTACGGGCATGAAACGCGCTTTAATGTTGGGATATTCCCCCTCCCAATAGCGTTCGATGTGGATCCAATGCATCCAGCGCCCATAAGCCGCTTCAGCTTCCCCAACAACCGGCACATTGTTCTCTGCATGGCAGGCGACTACACATGCCTGGCAACCGGTACATCGATCCAGATCTATCACCATTCCCCAGCGCCGATTGCTGGATATGGGGCTGTTTTCAGCGAATAGTTTCTCTTCCTTCACCTTCTAGGCTCTCCAGTCTCGCTAATTCGTGTGTTTCTCCGGTCGGTTCAACGCGTACGCGCGTCGCACCCCATGCCAGCTCTCCGCTGTCTTCATCACTCACCGCTGCAAGCAGCTGCATCGGGTTGGCGCCGCGATTTGCAGCGTAATGTCCTGAATCCGTGTGACCCTGTCCAAAAGGGACAGCAATCACATCTGGTCGAATGCCTGGATACACTACAACGACAGCAGTGATCTCCCCATACGGTGAGATCACTTTTACAATTTCATTGTCTTTGACTCCTATCGAATGAGCTGTTTGCGGATTGATTTCGACCCATGTTTGCCAGCATGCGGTTGTCATTGGATCGGGCAGTTCCTGCAGCCATGGCAAATGGGCGCAGCTTCCATCCCCCAATGCCACACCCGAATAGGGATACAGATGATAAGGATATTCCTCGCTTTCGCCTTCAAAAGAAGGCTCGATCGCCTTCAGAGGCTGGTCGAAAAATCCGGTCACATCCGGCTCCTGGTAAAGCTCCCTTCTGGTCCACCAGCCTCCGTATTGGCGCCAGGCTGACCAGAAATCCCCTGCCGTTTTAACGTTATACGGACTCAAACTCGAAAGAAACAAGCCTCCTGAGGCATCTTCCAGGAAGAGTAATTCATTCGCCCATGGAAGGACTTCAGCAACCTCGCCACCCTGCTCCTCAGCCAGTACCAGGATCAGGTTGCCAGTTGATCGAGTGTCATAAAGGGGTTGCACAACTGGTTGCTGGCTACTTACTGATGGACGATCTCCTCCAGGGGAAGCTACCTGATATCCCCAGGTCTCCAGATAGGAGTGATCGGGTAAAATCAGGTCGGATTGGACAGCTGTTTCGTCTACAATCGAGCTAAACGAAACAACAAAAGGTACCCTGTTGACAGCTTCAACAAAACCGGCAGCGGAGGGGAGTTCGTAAACCGGGTTCGCTCCGTGAATAAGCAGCACTTCCACTTCACCTGAGTTCATGCGTTCGATCAACGCCATTATCTCCATAAAAGAATCCATAGCAGGAGCCCCGGGGAGCGTATCGATCGGCGAGGGCTGTGAGAGGTAAACACCGCCTCGCTGTCCGATCCTTCTCAGAATCAGGTTTAGACCTTGGATGGCTTTATAACTAGCGAAGCCGTTTTTCTGTCCGGCGGGATATCCCCCAGGTATAACCAGCGATCGATCTGCGGAGGCGAGAATAAGGGCTAATTGCTCCAATTTTTCAACCTGAACCTGGCTGGCTTCAGCCAATTCACCAACATGCACGTCGCGAAATAGATCGGCTTCTTCCTGACTGAAAGCTCCTACGTGACCTAAGCCTTTTTCCACGATAATACGCCCCAAAGCCAGCGCCACCAGGCCATCAGTACCCGGTCGCAGCGGCACCCATTCATCAGCCGAAGCAGCGGTTGATGAAAGCCGTGGCTCAAATTGGACAAAAAAGCCTCGTCCACCCGCCTGCCCCTGCCGGAATTCACCAAACTGCTGACTGTATGCCACCGGTGACTGCCATGTATCGAGGAAGTTTGCTCCAAACGAGAAGATAACTTCTGCGTTGGCGATATCGTATATGGGTAACTGTCGCGATCCGAATAGGGATTGGGCTGCTTTGGAGGCGGTGATGCGACCGTCGAGTGTTGATTGCAGGTTGAACCTTACTAACGGTGGTGCACCCATAGCTTCCAGCCATCTGCTGCTTAGAAAATACAGATGATCAGGCATTTTGCCACCCAGGAACGCCACCCGGACCGGGTCGATTCCCGCCAATTTTTGGATTAGAAGCGCGATCGCATCCTCCCAATAAAGCGCTTCGAACTTGCGCGATCCCCGTCCACCTGACTGTTTGACTGCATTACGCAGGCGATCGGGATGATACAAATCCTGCAGCCCGGCTTGACCGCGTGCACATAACTTTCCTCGATTGATTGGGTAAGCTGGATTGCCTTCGATTTTCTTCGCACGACCGTTGATCGTTCCGACGATAATTCCACATCCCGCTGGGCACTGGCGGCATGTACTGGCATAATAGGTAGTATCCCCTGGAAGGATATCCTCCGGCGGTAGCACTTGCGGTTCTAAAATGTCCTTGGTGCGACTGTTTATCGGCACACATGCGCCTGCAGTCGAGGCGACACTTAAAGTGGCCAGTTTCAGGAATTCCCTGCGGGAGAGATCTATAGACATTTCACTAATCTCATGCGATTTTATGTTCCATTTGAAAACTTTCTCAATAATTGCCGGGCAGCCTTATTTGTGACAGATTAAACAATCCACCAATCTGGCAATCTTGTGGGGTTCTTGATGTTCATGACAATCCAGGCACCAACCCATATCCATCCTGGTCACAGCCTTTGCATCCTCCATCTCCGCCACATTACCATGGCAAGTTTCACAGTTCATTCCCACTCCCATGTGGGGTTGGTGACTGAAATAGACAAAATCGGGCTGGTTATTAACCCGATTCCAGGGGATTGGTTCGCCCCGTTCCCAGTAGCCAACCAGAGCTTGTACAGCTTCGCCTTCTGTAGCAATATACGCATGGCAGCCCATGCACTTTTCTACAGAAGGAATGCCGGCGATGGATGAGCGCGTCGCCTCTGTATGGCAGAATAAACATTGAATTCCAATCTGTATGTGCGCTCTATGGCTGTATTCAATCGGTTGACGTTCACTGGCTTCCACACTACCTAAATCTATATTTACCCAGATTAATACAAAGATACCGAGGATAATTCCCCCAAAAATCATAAGCAAAATAAAAGGTTTCTTCATCCTTGAAATTAACATGAGCATGGAAGGATTGTTCGAGTCAGGTTGCACTCGATTAAGGTGAGTGCAACCTAATGAACGACTAGTTTTTCCGCTGTCTACCCAATCTGTTATGGAGCCTCAATTGATAAAGTTTGGGCGTAAGCCAACAGATCAAGCAGATCATCTAAGCTCCAGCCAGCTATGATCGAGGCAGGCATGGGCGGTACCGATCCTGGTTGACCCACACGAACTTTATGGATGAACTCCCAGGGATTGTCCAAGGCGATTGTTGCGACATATTCGGGTTCATCATCACCACCGAAGTTAAGCGTTCTTCCATCTTCACCATGGCAAACGACGCAGGTTGCACTGTAAAGCTCTTCACCGTGTGATAAATCGCCTCCGACAGCCGCCTTTGTCTCGGGATCAATTAATGGGCTGATTTCGACCAATCCCTCTTTGATAAAGTTAACCAGATTTGAAAGGGCATCCTCGCCCATCACGGAATAATCATGATCGACGTCGACTTCACCAGTAAGCTGAGCCAAAATCTCTTCCTCGGATTTTTCCTTGGCTGCAAATATGCCAGGGAACCCGGTGAAGTGCGATCCGGAACTATATGCGCCTTCTGCACCCTTGTAATCCCAACCATGGCATTCTTTACATCGCCATGTGTCACCACCGCTGCGGGTGTTGGAATCCTGTCGAGCCCATACCGGGTTATTCTCGCTTGGTTCGTCCAATCCAAGCTCCTTCCACCACTTATCGAAAAGCCTACCTCCTAGCGCGACAACATCTGCATCAGTTGTCATTTCAGCTTCTACAGGCAGAGTCTGTGCATAAGTGAGAACGTCTACCACATCCTGTAGGCTCCAATCACTATCTATAGAAGAAGACATAGGCGGCTCTGATCCTGGCTGACCGGCACGCACTTTATGGATGAACTCCCAAGGGTTGTCAAGCGCGATAGTGCCCACATAAGCAGGCTCTTCCTCATCCCCAAAGTTCAGCAAACGTCCGTCGTCACCATGACATCCAGTGCAGGTTTTGTTGTATAAATCTTCCCCGTTTTTAGTCTCGCCTCCAACGGCTGCTTTACTCTCTGCATCGATGTAGGGAGCAACATCCTCCAAACCCTCACTCAGAAAGATCACTAGATCCCCAAGGGCTTCTTCACCAACAACTGAGAAGTCATGATCAGGGTATTGCGAGCCGTCTAAAGCAGCCAGGATTTCGACAGGGGATTTGCTGCTTGACGCTTCCATCACCCCTACGAAACCAGTGAAATGAGAACCTGAGCCGTAAGCCCCCTCTGCGCCTTGGTAATCCCATCCATGGCATTCCTTGCAGCGCCAGGTGTCCGCACCGCTGCGTGTGTTTGTCGATTGAGTGGCCCAAAGTAGATGATCCTCAGCAGGCTCCTCTAATCCAAGCGTCTTCCACCACTTATCATATAGCAGCCCACCCTTAGATGTTGAACCAGTGATCTGAACCTCTGTGGGTGGTGGAGGTTCGGTGGTTGGGGGCTCTGTTGGAGGAACTTCTGTTGGTTCGGCCTCTTCCGCCTCCGGAGGCGGAGGAGGTGGTTCAGTGGCTGTTGAACACGCCGTTAGCATTAAGAGCATCATCACTACTAGAAAAACAACAGGAATATACGTCCGTTTTCTAAACATCTATCGCCTCCGTTTCTTTCAAATGTTGAATGGTTATTGAAGCAATTTATTTAATCAATTGGTAAATGCACCTCTTAATCTCCTTCTAACTTTACCATGACTGCGCGTATCAAAAATGTACTTATCTGTCGCAAAGATATACATGAATGTCGCGAAAATGTCCGCGCACATCATGGGTCAAAAAACACCTAAAGAGCTGTTGTATAATGGTCTGGTAACTATCTCCAGAATTATTGATGGATTGAGAACACATTATACATGCAAAACCACCACAATAATGATATATATGTTCAATTTAAAGATAAACGAGGCAATATATGGTGAAGGATTCTCAAGCCTCTAGAAACCAGATACTGCGCCAAGTAAATATAATTCGCTTTGCCCTTCCGATAATTCTATTCCTAATCGTAAGCACTTACGAAACCTGGGAGCATTGGATTCTCAAAGGCAATTTCGGATACGATTTCCATCTCACATCTGAAATTCTATTCTTCGGTATCCTTGGACCTTCGGCGGTTTTTTTTGTCCTTTCGTATGTTGCTTCCCTGCTCAATAAACAGAATGAGGCAGCAATCAAATTGGAAGCTTTGAATAAAAGCCTCGAACGGATAGTAGCTGAACGCACAGAGGCTTTAGAGATGCGCAATACAGAGTTAGCTCATGCAAATGTAGAACTACAAAATTTAGATCAGCTCAAATCAGATTTTGTTTCCCTGGTCAGCCATGAACTGCGGGGTCCATTGACGACGTTGACAGGGGGATTAGAACTGGCGTTACAGGATCGGTGGCAGATGTCCTCCGAAGCTCGCCGCATCTTAGAAGTTATGACCCACGAAAGCGAGCGGTTAACACAATTTGTGCAGACTATTCTTGACGTTTCAAAGCTCGAAGCCGGTAAGCTAACCCTGAACCGCGGTCCGGTTGCCGTTCTCCCTTTGCTTCAACAAGTTGTTGTGACCCTTTTTCCGAATGGAAACCGGTCCATAAAGTGGGATGTGGTAGACAATATTCCTCCGGTATGGGCTGATGAGGTATATTTAGAAAAAGTGGTTTGCAACCTGTTTAGTAATGCTGACAAATACTCTCCACCAGGAACGCCAATTGAGGTATCAACATATTTGTCTGACGATTTTCTGGATATAACCATCACAGACCATGGGCCTGGAATCCCGGCCGAACTGCAAAATCAAATCTTCAAACGTTTTCAGCGCATTGAACGCGGTGAACTGATAAATACAGAGGGGTGGGGCTTGGGCCTTTATTTAGCAAAATACTTGACTGAGGCTCAAGGGGGGCAGCTGACGGTTCAATCGCCGATCTATTATGAAGAAGGTCCTGGAGCCGCCTTCACTTTAACTATTCCGATAACGAGAGACGTACCCGAAGATGCCTAAGTTATTGTTGATCGATGACGACAATAGTCTAACAGAACTACTTGGTTCCTATTTAACCGATCAAGGCTTTTCTATAAAAGTGGCGAAAGATGGAAGCGAGGGATTCAGATTTATGTTCGACTACCGACCTGATTTAGTGATCTTAGATGTGACTATGCCGAAGCGCGACGGCTGGGAAACCCTGAAACGAATCCGGGAGGTCAGCGATTTGCCAGTTATCATGCTTACCGCAAGGGATGATGAACTGGATATTCTGCGGGGCTTTTCCATGGGGGCTGATGATTATGTGACCAAGCCATTTTCTTTCGCCCAATTTTCCGCTCGCATTAGAGCAGTGCTGTCCCGGTCTGATCGACTGGATGAGCGTGGGCCAAATCATATTCAAGTTGGAGACCTAAGATTGGAGTTGCATACGAAGCAAGTATGGAGGGGGGAAGAACGCATTGCTCTCACGCCAACTGAGTTAAAATTACTGACAGTGTTGATGAACCGTGCTGGGGAAGTGGTTTCTTCAGAAGATATTGTGCGAGATGTTTGGGGCCCACAATATGCTGGCGAGTTGGGACACGTTCGACGATATATCTGGCACCTACGCAATAAAATTGAACCGGACCCGGAAAACCCAACATATGTTCATAATGAACGAGGGTTTGGCTACCGTTTTCAACCGCTCTAAATCTTTTTGAGAATACTAATAAAGCGCTTATATCTTGGGATTCTAATTTTATGGAGATATTAATTGGCTTTAAAATTAGGGTTTTCCAAGTTAAATGAAATGGGGAAGTTAGCGTCTTTGTCAATAGTGTAAATTCGCTCCTTAACATTCGGGATAAGACCGGCTCAAAATACATGAGCGGCTCAAGATACGTTAGCTTGGCGAAAGCTTCGCTTTCGCAACTAGGAGAGAAAAGCAGGCGTTCTCCAAAAGGGGCGAAGTGGCTGCGCTGGGGATAGTGAGAAGCTGACGGGCAGACGAATAGCTGTACTGGTTATGAGCCGTATTGTAGATGCCGATGCGCATTGAGCGGGAACCTGAATGCGCCATGAATGTGGTATAAGCAGCGGGGTAGTCTGTAGCGGGTATCTCCCAGAGGCTGTTGTTCTCGAAACTGCGGTTGTCGAGTGCTTCATAGCATCCCACTCATGGTTCGCAGGCATCCAGGTATACCTCATCCACCCACATGCCGGTCTTTCCAGGTCCGAATGGAGAATCAGGTCCGTTGTTATATGTTCCGAATAAAACGCGTATAGTTTGACCCCGATAACTTCTGACGTCAAACTGCATGAAATTCCAGGAATCGCTTTCACTGGCTGTCCACCAGAACAACCTCTCTAAGTTGGCTCCTGATGTGGTCTGGAGGTACCCAAATTGGGTATCGTAGTCTGGTGTAGCCGGTCCGTAGATATCAGCGCTCAACGGCGGCGGATCAGGCATTAGACCTGGTGGTGTTTCGCTGCTGTTCGTGTACACCCAGTAGCTCAAGACCGCGTTCACTGCGCCGGCGGGTATCGTGACGTCCTGGTAGAACTGCGAGTACCCAGCCAAATCGGTACCGCTTGAGGGAATTCCGGTCTGCATAGAATGGGTACCAGCGTAGTAACCAATAGAAGTCCGGTCCGCGGTAATTAATCCCGTTTGTTCCCAATCATGTGCGTCTGTCCCTTCGCCGTCTTCGAAACCGCTGTTGAGCACAATGTTGCAGTTAACGGAATCCGGATTGGAGGAAGTTATGAATGGGAGGTAGATTTTGGGCGGGGGATCGGGGTCGGCCAGACCTGGGACAATCCCAATGGTAAGAAGCAAAACCAACAACATCATTAGAATACGCCGAACTTGATTCATTTTTCCCCTCCTTCCCGAAGCAAAATGAGTACAAGAAGGAATACAAATTAAATTAAAAAAATTTTGAACAATTAGTCACTACTCGACGTCAAGACCTGTTCAGTGATGCTGCTAATTATTTTTTAATTCCATCCCACGGAATTTCTTGGCTCATTTCATCTGCCATGTCTTTGATGCAGTTACTCTAGCGACTGGTATAATTGAACAGGAACAAAATAGGGATTTGTTCGAGTTGGCTCTCGTTTGGGGTATTGCGAAAACCGCTTAATCACAAATCAACCGTTTTTTATCTATGATGCACTTCGAAAACAGGGGGAAATTGGAAGATTTGGGGCTTGATATTTAATTTGTTTAGCAATTTGACGTATAAAAAGTTTTAGTGAGTTGGGCATAATCCTTCGTTTTTATAAACACTAAGGAGGATAAATCCCTGATCACACTCATTATATTTGTTGCCACTTTCGAGCAATCTCTAATTCGCCTTTATATTGAACTGCACGCCCAGTGGTTAAAGGTTGTACCGGTTCAAAGGATTTTGGACACAAGGGCAGATTCATTTATGGAGACTTTTCGCCTCGTTGATTAGATTATACACCCACAATTTGCAGGTATTGCTGACGACGTAAAGCCAGGCTCTGTTCTTTGAGTTTGTTT